>NZ_JAUBTO010000164.1:0-16608 GCF_036702495.1 Microcoleus sp. C2D2
AATTGGGTCAACAGGTAAAAGATGAGTAATTTTACTCATTGACAATAGTGCTTTTAGCTTAACTTGTGAGTAATGATCCTGGATGCTTTCGGTCAACAGTCAACAGTTAACAATCACGGACGGTGCAACCGGAATTGATATCACTGATAACTAATGACTGCTGACTAATTATTGCTGGCGAGAGTGCAATGCTGGATTTGACGATCGCCGGTACAATGCGATCGCACGCCATTCTCGCCCCAGAAAGGTTTCTTGCGTCAGAACCTGGGGCCCGGCGCCGATTAAAGCTCAATCAATTTGCGACTTAGCTACTGAGTTCGCTTGCGTGGAGAATGGCAATTTGCCAATAATAACAATTCAGATCCTAGGTCGATCGAGCATCAACTTTACGCCTTTGGAGAGCAAGTAGGAGAGATGTTCCGCAGAAAGAGACAGCATTGTACGCAAAAGCTCAAAAACCCTCTTTCTGAGAGATTTCTGCCCCTCCTGGAGGCACAGGGCCGCTCAGAAACCGAGTTTTTTAGCTCACCGAAATGAAAACCGCGATCGGAAAGCGTCAGGGCGATCGTCCGTTGGCGTAGCGATCCCTCAAGAGACCGTGTTCCGCCTACCGCAGCAGTGACTAATTCCCGACATAACACATTAAGTTTAATTTGTCAATCAGTAATTCCTCTCCTGAAATTACTCGATCGGTCAGTCCTGGACGCACACATACCAAAGAAACCGGGTTTTTTACCTCATCTTCGAGTACGAACCAAATTTTTTCGTAAAAAAACCGGGTTTCTGATTTCCGGTGCGTAAGTCTTATCAGTAAAAAAAACTTAGCCGATCGGCAAGAAGGGCGCTTCCTCAATTGCCCTTCTTGCCGCTTTCGAGGGTTGGCCACCCCTAATCTCTGCTTGCAGTGCGTGATTGACAGGGGCTAGTTTCATTGTCCGCTTCTGAACTTTGGCATTTAATACCTGATTCACTTCAGAGAGTTGGGCAGGTTGTTGTGGCATCTAGGCAAATAATTAAGCTTGCTCGCGGGCGACTCCCAAGTGAGCAGCAATCGGGCGCAGAAACTCGATTTCCTCTGCTTGCGGCTTTAAATCCTGAGCCGCGCGAATTGTACTGATGATATTAAATTATGAGCTAAACTAGAGATTAGATTTTATAGGCGATCGCCTGCTAGCATCCGTTTCAAAAACACTCTTAAGTACCCGATCAGCCTCTGAAGTTCCTCTTTAATGAACTGGTATCGTTCCATCAGGGTTCGCGGAGTCATGTTCTACTTAGTCTCAACAGAAGTATCAACAGCTCTTACATAAAATATTAAGTCTTGTTTTTCAAATCGCTCTTTCATAATTTCTTGTTAAAAATATGTTAAGAAAAATGTAATTAATGCAGAGCACGGCAGATAGAGCCACAATAGTAGATAGTAACTCTAACAAGCTTCAGACTTGACTGAAGCAGTAGGAATAACTGGGTATGACTAGCATAACAAATCTGTTTCTCGGATATCACATTAACGAGCAAATATACGCAGGCACTCGAACTCTAGTGTATCGCGGCATTCGCTGTTCAAATGGGCAGCCAGTCGCGATCAAACTGCTGCGAAATGACTTTCCCTGCTTCAACGAACTGGTGCACTTCCGCAACCAGTACGTCATTGCTAAAAACTTAGAGATCCCCGGCAGTGTCAAAGCATACAGCCTGGAGACTTACCAGAACCACTATGCTCTGGTGATGGAAGACTTTGGCGGAATTTCCTTAAGTAGCTACCTCGCTCTTCTAGCATCCGAGAGCAACGAACCGCTAGAAGGCTTGCCGATTAGCGAGTTTCTGCCCATTGCGATTCAAATTGCCAACTCCCTCGACGGAATTTATCGCCACCGAGTTATCCATAAAGACCTCAAACCCGCCAACATTCTAATTAACCCCAGCAGCAAACAAGTCAAGCTGATTGACTTCAGCATCGCTTCCCTGCTGCCGCGCGAAACCCAAGAAATTCAAAATCCCAACGTCCTAGAAGGCACCTTACCTTACATATCTCCCGAACAAACTGGGCGAATGAACCGAGGCATTGACTACCGCACAGATTTCTACTCGCTGGGAGTCACATTCTACGAATTACTAACAGGAAAGTTACCCTTCCAAACAGACGATCCAATGGATTTGGTACACTGCCACCTCGCCAAACAGCCTATCCCAGCCTCAACAGTCAACCAGAGCGTTCCATTGGTGCTGTCACAGATTGTCAGCAAACTGATGGCGAAGAATGCTGAAGCTCGCTATCAAAGCGCCCTAGGACTCAAGTACGACTTAGAAACTTGTTTGTGCCAGTGGCAAGAGACAGGGAGGCTGACTAACTTTGATTTAGGGCAGCGAGATTTGTGCGATCGCTTCATCATCCCAGAAAAATTGTACGGTAGAGAAAACGAAGTATTCTCCCTGCTATCGGCCTTCGAGCGCGTCAGTGCCGGCAGCACCGAAATGATGCTGGTTGCGGGTTTCTCCGGCATTGGCAAAACCGCTGTTGTCAACGAAGTTCACAAACCAATTGTCAGACAGCGAGGCTACTTTATTAAAGGCAAATTTGACCAATTTGGGCGCACCCAACCCTTCTCAGCTTTTGTACAAGCTTTTCGCGATTTAATGGGACAATTGCTCTCGGAAAGCGACGCTAAGGTTGAGCAGTGGAAGACTCAAATCCTGATAGCATTGGGCGAGAATGCTCAGGTAATCGTTGAGGTAATTCCCGAACTAGAGCGGATTATCGGACAGCAACCGCCAGTCCCAGAACTTTCTGGCAGTGCCGCGCAAAATCGCTTTAATTTGTTGTTTGAAAAATTCATTCAGCTCTTCACCACAAAAGAACATCCTTTAGTAATTTTCTTGGACGATTTGCAATGGGCAGACTCAGCCTCATTGAAATTGATGCAACTGCTGATGAGCGACATTGATAACTGCTATCTATTTTTAATTGGAGCTTATCGGGATAACGAAGTATTTCCAGCGCATCCATTGATGCTGACCTTAGCAGATATTCAAAAAACTGAAGCCAAGGTGAATACTATTACCTTAGATCCCCTCGCTCAAGCAGAGGTAAATAGTTTAGTTGTTGATACTCTAGCTTGTTCTACAGCGTTGGCTCTGCCTTTGACAGAACTCGTTTATCAGAAAACTTTAGGCAATCCATTCTTCAGCACACAATTCCTCAAATCTTTGCATGAAGATGGGCTAATTGAATTTAATTTTGAAGCTCGGTATTGGCAGTGCGATATTTCTCGAGTGCGCACCTTGGCACTAACAGATGATGTAGTAGAATTTATGGCACTTCAGTTGCGAAAGTTGCCAACCCAGACACAGTCAGTTTTAAAGTTAGCTGCTTGTATTGGCAATCAGTTCGATTTAGGGACTTTAGCAATTGTTGATGAAAATTCGCCAGTAGAAACCGCAACAGCTTTATGGAAGGCACTACAAGACGGGCTAATTTTACCCATTACCGAAGTTTATAAGTTTTATCAAGCAGAGGGGAATAGCGAATCGGTAATCGGTAATGGGAAGGAATCTGACCAATTATCAATTACCCATGACCAATCACCCAAATACAAATTCTTACACGATCGCGTCCAACAAGCTGCCTATTCTCTTATTCCAGAAGACCAAAAGCGATCGACTCACATAAAAATCGGTCAACTGCTGTTAAGGAATACGCCAGAAGCCGACGAACGAGAAGAAAGGATTTTTGATATTGTCAACCACTTAAATATGGGAATAGGGCTAATTAACGACGAACTAGAGAGGGAGCAATTAGCACGGTTGAATCTGGTTGCTGGAAAGAAAGCCAAAGCTGCTACTGCTTATTCTGCTGCGGTTGAATACTTCAAAATAGGTGGAGAATTACTGACAGCAAATAGCTGGCAAAATCAATATGAAATGACATTATCACTGTACTCAGAAGGAGCAGAAGCAGCTTTTTTGAGCGGTAATATTGAAGGAATGCAGAGACTCGTCGATCTAGTCCAAGATCGCGCTACCTCGCTGCTGGACAAAATTAAAGTGTATGAAGTCCAGATGCAAGCTTATATGGCGCAGAACAGGATGCTAGAAGCGGTTAGTACGGGACTACAAGTTTTAAAGGTGCTAGGGGTGGAGTTTCCCGAAAAAGTGAACCCGTCAGATATTGGGCAGGCACTAGGGGAAACTGCGGCAATTTTGAACGGGCAGCGAATTGAGGATTTAGTTGACCTGCCTCAAATGAGCGATACCTATAAATTGGCAGCCATGAGACTTTTATCAAGTCTCTTTACTCCTGCATATATTGCAGCCCCAGAACTGGTGCCTTTGACGGTGTGCAAACAAGTAGATTTATCCGCCCAATATGGGAATGCTTCGGTGTCTCCGTTTGTTTATGCCAATTATGGTCTTCTTCTTTGCGGAGTTGTGGGAGATATTGATTCGGGTTATCAGTTCGGTCAATTAGCCTTAAGCCTATTGTCAAAGTTAAATGCTCAAGAAATCAAAGCCAAGACATTTGTCGTAGTAAATTCATTTATCCGACATTGGAAAGAGCATCTCAAAGAAACCTTAAAACCTATCATGTCGGCTTACTCTATCGGTATGGAGACGGGAGATTTAGAATTTGCTGTCTCTGCTTTAATGCTTTACTCCTATTTCGCCTACTTTAGCGGCAAAGAACTGACTGTCCTTGAAAGAGAGATAGCAGCCTACAGAGATGTTGCTAATAAAATCAAGCACGAAACAGTGCTTCATTATATAGAAATCTATTGGCAAGCTATTTTAAATCTGCTTGGAAAGACTGAAAATCCCTGCCTTCTAAAGGGTGAAGCCTACGATGAGCAGATCGTGTTGCCATTGCACCTGCAAGCGAACGACAAAACGGGACTTTACTATATATATTGGAACAAATTTTTACTTAGTTATTTGTTTGAAAATTACTTAGAAGCGATTGAGAATATCGCTATAGCAGAGAAGTATTTGGAGGCAGTGGTAGGATTGCCCCTTATTCCTCTATTCCATTTTTACGATTGTTTAGTACGGCTAACGGTGTATCTCGATCGCCCAGAGTCAGAGCAACAGGAAATTCTCGTTCGCGTTCAAGCTAATCAGGAAAAAATGCAAAAATGGGCGCATCATGCCCCAATGAATCATTTACACAAATTCTATCTAGTAGAGGCCCAACGGCATCGGGTTTTAGGTGAGAAAATAGAGGCGATCGAGATGTACGATAAGGCGATCGCTCTTGCTAAAGAAAACGAGTACATCAACGAGGAAGCTCTAGCTCACGAACTCGCAGCTAAATTCTATTTGGAATGGGGGAAAGAAAAACTCGCACAACCTTATCTAATTGATGCATACTATGCCTACGCTCGTTGGGGAGCAAAAGCAAAGATTGACCATCTAGAAAAGCGTTATCCCCAATTACTTGCTCCGATCCTGCAACAGGAGCGAACTCGCCAGAATCCGAGCGAAACAACTCACACCTCCAGCAGTGAATCATCCCTATCTAACACGAATAGAACAATTATCAGTAGCACCAGCAGTTGGGGGGTAGTAGATTTGCCGACAGTTATCAAAGCTTCTCAAGCTCTATCTAGCGAAATAAAACTCGATCAATTGCTGACTACCCTCATGCAAGTGGTGGTGAAGAATGCCGGAGCACAAAGCGGAGCATTAATTTTGAATGAAGAGGGAAACTGGAGGATAAACGTCCACTGCACAAACCGTGAAGACTGCCTTCTGCAATCAATTCCGGTTGAGGAGAGCGAAGTAATTCCTCTCACCCCGATCAACCACGTCAAACGTACAAAAGAAACCCTGATTTTTGATGATGCTAGCAATCAACCAAGATTTGCATCTGACCCCTACATGATCCAACACCAACCTCAGAGCCTGCTTTGCACTCCGATCAGCGAGCGAGGGAAAATGATGGGGATTCTGTATCTAGAGAATAATGTCACAATCGGAGCATTTACACGCGATCGCGTCACCATCCTCAACATCCTGTGCTCGCAAGCTGCAATTTCCTTACAGAACGCCCGACTGTATCAGCAATCCCAGGAATATGCCCAAAAACTAGAGCTTTATCTTGACGATCTCAAACAGATGCAGTTGCAATTGGTGCAGGGTGAGAAGATGTCAGCTCTCGGCAATCTCGTGGCAGGGGTAGCCCACGAAATTAACAATCCCGTAGGCTTTATCGCCGGCAACTTGCAACCGGCTCTTGAATACCTACAAGATTTGTTCGAGCTAATCGATGTATATCAAGATAGTTTTCCCAAGCCCGGAGCTAAAGTTGAAGAAAAAATCGAGGCGATAGACTTGGAGTATTTGCGAGAAGATTTGCCGAAATTGATAGGCTCGATGCAGGAGGGAGTCGATCGCATCCGCAATATCAGTACGAGTCTGAGAACGTTTTCCAGGGCAGATAGCGATCGACCAGTTGCTTTCAACATTCATGATGGACTCGAGAGCACTCTGCTGATTCTCAAGCACCGTTTAAAAGCCAGCGAGTTCCGCCCTGCCATTGAAGTGGTGAAAGATTATGGTAACTTGCCCGCCGTGAAATGCTTTCCCGGACAGTTAAACCAGGTATTTATGAATGTACTGGCCAATGCCATTGACGCTGTGGAGGAGTCAAATAAGGGGCTCGGTTTTAGTGAAATTAAAGCCCGACCGAATCAAATAACGGTTCAAACTGTTCTGAGCGAATCCCAAAATCAGGTTTTGATTCGGATTAAGGATAATGGAGTGGGGATGTCGAACTCCGTCAAGGAAAACATCTTTAACCACTTATTCACAACCAAGTCTGTGGGTCAAGGAACCGGATTAGGATTGTCTATAGCCCACCAAATTGTTGTGGAAAAACATGGAGGTACGTTAACAGTGAATTCCTGCCTGGGGCAGGGTTCGGAGTTTGTGATTTGTATTCCGGTGTGATATCAATTCCGGTTAGATAGGAATGATTAAACCACAGAGGGCACAGAGGACACAGAGAAAGAGATGAGAGAGATAATAATTCCGATGTCAACGGATTTGATATGAGCAGTTGGTAGTAGGTCTTTAGCGCAATTAGCGCTGCCTCGCAACTACGAGATCGGTTATTAGAAGAAAGAGGGTACGGGGAACGGGGAACCTGCAACAGGCTAGGGGTTCTATTGCTAGGAACTAACGACTACGGACTAGGGAAAGAAAGAATCTAGACTAATTCCCCCATCCTGGGCCCGCACCTTATTCGTGATTGAGGCAGGGGTTTGCAACCGCCTGCTTTATAAACACTCTTCCCTTTTTTTGTGCCCGGTTTTGAGTTAAGAGTTCCCTTGAGATTCTAAGCCTCTACCTTACCGAAAGGAAATTCGTGGGAAGTTGCTTGGTAAATTTGAGAAATAAGCGACAAACTTAATATTTTTTAAGCTGTGTGGCGCGAGTTTATTCACTCTGTAGACTTTTTCAGCAAGCCCTAACTAATTTTTGATAGGGCAATCGATAATATGATAAGGTGCGCGCACCCTACGTTGATGAGGTGCGCGCTTGCCACTTGATGCTTGGATGTACGGAGAGGGTGGGATTTGAACCCACGTTAGAGTCACCCCTAAAGTAGATTTCGAGTCTACCGCATTCAACCGCTCTGCCACCTCTCCAATTGATTTGAGATGTGAGCTAAATGTATTTTACCGCACAGTGCGCCACATTGTAAATCTTTACAGAAAAGAAGTTTGATTTTCTTCTGATTCCAGAGTGGTCTTAAATCCCGCTGCTGGCGTCCACTGGAGGGCTCCGTCGCGCCCTGTCCAGAATATTTGGGTTTTGCTTTGGCGCAGTTGGGCGGCGGTTTCTGGGTCGATTTCGTTAGCAGATGCGATCGCCACTTGGGGTCTAACTGCGCTTAATAACTCAGCCGTCAGGGTTTTTCCCGACCACCACAGCACTTGAGCCGGCTTGAAGGTTCCCGTTGCTGCCAATTTTTTTTGCGCTTCCGGTGTCATTTCACCGACGAGCAACCAAGTTCGATCGCCCACGAGCAATTCTACCACCGGAATCTCGGCATTCACCAACTGCAACCGCGTCGAACCCAGATCGACTGTACTGTTAGTTTCTAAAGGAAAGTAAACGCCAAGGCGAGATTGCACAGCCGTTATAAATTCCTGATTGCTGCCACGGTGAATTTGTTTCGGAGCGTTATTATCATAAAATGTTTTAATTGGCAAGCGTTCTAGTAATTTTCCCCAACCGCCGCTCAAACCTAAATGACCGTGAGTGGCGATCGCCAAATTCACAGAATTAACTCCTTGCTGCTGCAAAAAAGGCAACACTGTAAACCTTACGGTATTTTCATCACCGCTATTAATTAGCGCCACTTTTCCCCGCTCTTGAATTACCAAAACAGGCTCACCAGATGTCGCCAGCAAAGTAACTTGAAATAAAGATGCTTGAACGTGCCAAGCTGGCAAAACTATGATACCCATTCCCGCCACAACCGCCAGCGGTAAAATCCAAGCCGAAGAAAAAACAGGCAGCGTAGTAACTCTGCTTTTCCCCTTCTTCCCTCTGCCGTTTTCCGGTTTTTTCCCTCGGACTTGTTCCTTGTTCCTTGTTCTTTGTTCCTTGTTCCTGACCTCCGTTAAATCCCGTACACGGCTCGTTGCCGACCTTCTTCCCCCGATCCACACCCAGCAAATTAAACTGTAAAGCGCGATTAGCTGAAACACCGATACTTGACCGACAGCTACGGAATTACCGGGTAATTGCGAGAAATATTGGGCGATCGCAATTAACCCTTTTGCCGGATAATCCAGCAGTTGCGCTAAAACACTGCCAGCAGGCGGAAAAATCAATCCAGCTAAAGCGCTAATCATCCCCCCAATACTCAAAATCCACAGCAAAGGAGCGGCAATAATATTGACTAAAATGCTGTAAGGTGATACCACACTAAAAACGTAAAGTAGCAGCGGTAGCACCCAAACTGAAGCCGCGATTGGAACTACAACAATTGAAGCGATCGCGGGCGGCATCCAGTCTAACTTTGCCATCAGCGGGGGCGTTGTTACTATTAACCCCAAAGTAGCCAAAAAACTTAGTTGAAAACCTAAATCCCAAATCCACAAAGGGTTAACCAGCAGTAAAATAGTAGCAGCGATTAACAGCAATCCCAGCGGCTTAACTTGGCGGTTAAGTACCAAAGCAAATAGTGTTCCAAATCCCATCAAAGCGGCGCGGCATACTGAAGCTTCAAAGCCCGTTAACCCCACGAGCAAAAATAAAGCACCGACGCCAAAGCTAAATTGCAATTGTTTGGAAAAATGCCTGGTTAAAGCTAGAACTAAAGCCAAAACCATCGAAACTTGAGTGCCGGAAGCTGCGATCGCGTGGGCTAATCCAGCCTGTACAAAAGAGTCGCGGATGTTGTAAGGTAAATCGACTGCTTGTTTGCCGAGGGCGATCGCCCCGATCAAGGGCCCTTCGGGAACATTCAGCTGCGATAGTTGCGATCGCACGATCCGCTGCCGCATCGCTTGAATTGTCGATGGGCGCATCCCGCTGGGCTCCCAAAAAGCATCCGCTTGGTTGTTAACTCGATTTACCTCCGCGATCGCATTTTCTCTCCTCCAGTCAATTTGACGCCCTTTGAGTCCTGCAAAAGCTCCTTCTCGGGCTAAATAGGCTTGAAAATCAAAAGCCCCCGGATTCGACGGCGGCTGCGGTTTGTACAAGGAACCCACAACTGCGATCGTATTGTCGGCGTACAAACTTGTTGCTTGCAGCAGCGGCACTGTAACGTAGAGTTTGCCGGATACTGGGCGGTTTACAACTACTCCTCCCTCGCCGCCGTTGATTTCGCTAACCAAATCTGTTTCTAGCCAAAATTGCGATCGGCCCGATCGAGTCAATCGGGGGGTACTGACCACTCTACCGCGAACTGTCACCGCCACTTCTTGAGTGTTGCCGCCAGCCGGAATCAGTTTGCTGATGTCATTAATTGCCGGTTGGGGCGATCGAACTGCAAAATAAACGCTAGCTAGAAATGCCACCAAACCCGCCACTGCCCACACCCATTTCGCTCTCGGCAGCATCTCCAACAAACTCAATTCTTCCCTGGCATCTAAGGGTTCTTCAAGAGCCTTTTCTTTTTGTCTTCTGCGTCTTTTCTTAGTAACTTTGACTGAATTTTTAGTAAAATTTCGCAACAATTTCGGCAGGGCGAGCGCCACCGCTATCCCCAAAGCAAGTATCCCGTATCTACCCCAAGGAACCGCTGTAGAAATCAATCCCAAAATGTAAGCTAGACAGAAAATGACACCCGTTGCTTGATTCATTAATTAGTAATTCAGAGGGGGAATATTTCAGGGAAATCGATGCCGGACTTATGCACTCCTTACCAAAGAAACCGGGGTTTTCAAGGGGAGTAAAGGGCTAAATGCCGTGAATTTGGGTAAAAAACCCGGTTTCTGGCTACCCGTGCGTAAGTTATAGCAAAATTTTTTTCCTTACATTCTTTCCCTTCCTCTTCCTCTTCTAAATAGACAGGCCCAATTTTAAACCGAAAGCCGCGTGCAGCACCATAAGTGCGCGTCGTGCCTCAATAAGCGTGAACCCCGCGCAGTGAGCGAAAGCATCCAGGATACAAGCCCCCGGATTCATCCGTCCAGAAATAAAAAACGTGTATCCGATGAAACTTGCCCCCCGAATTTATCCGTGGGGTCAAGGCTTCAATCTAAAATCTAAAATCTAAAATCGATTGACTGCTTGCCACCCCCAAAACCCGTCAGCGAAATCAAGCTGCCAACAGCCAGCAAAACCAGCACTGCCGAACCCGTCCAAAAATGCGGACTTTCCATGACTGGCTGCTGCTGCATCACCAGCGACAGCAAGCCACCTGTATAGCCCAAAGCTAGAAACAGAAACATCCACGGTGCAAGCTTGCGGTGATCCGAGCGACTTTTGAGTGCGACATCTTTATCGGTGGCCAAACGTCCCTGCCATCCCGTATACCCGACAAAACTGCCCATCGCCACCACCACGATCCCCATCATTACAGGGTGTCCCCAATGGGTAATTGCTTCGGGAATTCCTAGACTGCGAAATTGACTGGCGATGGGTTCTAGAAGTTCGCTTAAATTTACCATTTGATGCTGACTCCAAACTTGGCGATAAATATTTTTTGACTAATCATTAAAATATTATAAAATATTAGTGTAGCAACCGCGATCGCGCACTTCAAAGAGCCGTTTAACCTGAGGGCCAAACATTGCCCAGAAGCCTAGATATACGCAAAACTTAGCCGGCTAAAGCCGGCTGTGAGATTTTTACAGCAGTGATGCTGCTTGAAGTTAATTCTTAGGTTGATCAGCTAAATCTAAGAGCAAAAATAAACGCAATTAGCCCGCAGCACGTTACACCCCGGGGGCTACCTTTCGCCCAATCTTCACAGCCTCATCCTCACTCTGGATGTTAAATTTTACCTGCCTGCTCCAAGTTAATTTCAATTCCTTGACTTTTGAATGCCAAAGTGAGAAATTAACATGGCAGCCGATTAGCAGTCGCACTTCTACATTTTGCTAATCGCTCTCAAGGGAGAATCAACTGCTGAAAAAAAAACTAGAGGTTCCAAGTTTGAGACTTCTTGCATAAAGTATGCCGTCTGCCCCTGCCCACTTCGATCAACTGAGCGCTCAACCGTCTGAAGGCACCCTGAAAGCACCCTTGTCTGTTGAGCAGCCATCGCTGTGCACCTAAATGAACCCTCTCAACTAACTAGCTGGGGATTCGGTTGTAGCAGACAAGCAGTGACTTTCTTGCGTCCCCTTCCTCGGAACCGTACAATCGCTAAAGTCACTGCGCCGTCGCTAAAGTAGCTTCCGAAGGTTGGATTTGATACTTTACGAGATTTGCCAGTTCTTGTAACTGATTAATAGCTTCTGCACCTTCTAGTTTCATTAGTTCGCGGTCGTCCCGCATCTCTGTCCAAGTGATACCGTAATCTGACACTAAAAATCGAATCAGATGGTTGTCCGTCAAACTGACCATAAATGAGGCACTGTTCATCTGACCCCCGCAAGTGTAGCAGGATGCCAGATAACCCCGATGCTCTAGCACGATCGCTAAAGCTTGGAGGTTCATTACCAAATCTTGAACGAATTTACGGTGTTGTTCTGCAAGTCTCAGAAACACAGTTCTCCTCCTATCACCACACCGTGTATTTTACATCCCATTTAATAATTTCTTAATAAGTGGGTATTTAGGTGCTGGTTCAGTATACGTTTAGTATGCTCAAAAAAAATCGGATTAGCGACCTCTTCAGCTTACCTATACTAGGTTAACCGAGTTGCGCTCGAAACTAAGTATCAGCAGCGACATTCAGCCAAAACAGGCTCTCGCCCGGGACTCCAGCCTGAAAATTTGCCTGCTGTCACGGTTGATTCAGCCGTCAAAGAGCCCAAAGATACAAATAACTAATGATAGCTATGAAATTAGTTAAGTATAAGAGTTCAATCGCCCTGGGGATACTCGTCCCAAAGCGTTGTCGTCTGCCGCAAGCTCCGAAAATCGCCATTCCCCAAAATCAAGTGATCGAGCAGCGGAATCGACAAAAACTGCGCTCCCGCCAGCAACTGTCGCGTCAAAGCAATATCCTCCGGGCTTGGATCCACAATCCCCGAGGGGTGATTGTGCGAGATAATCGCCCGCGTCGCCCCCTGGCGGATCACCTCGCGAAAAATATCCCGTGGGTGAGCCAAAGTTTCCGTTGCTGTGCCGATGGTAATTATCTGAGTACCCAGCAGCCGATTTTTCACATCCAGCAGCACCACAGCAAAACGTTCCTGAGACTGCCACATCAAATCTTGACTCAGGGCATCCGCCGCCGCTTGCGGAGAGTCAACCACTGCCATTTCCGGCGGCCGCGACTGAAACACCCGCTTCCCCAACTCCACCGCAGCCAAAATCGAAGTCGCCTTAGCAGGGCCAATCCCGTGAATCTGCGTCAACTCCTGAACGCTAATACTGCGCATCACAGCCAGAGGATCGCGGGAATGCAAACTCAACTGATTTAAAATATACTGTCCGAGTCCGACGGCGGAAAGTTTGCCTTGTCCCTGACCGGTACCCAGCAGAATCGCAATCAATTCCGCAGTCGCCAAACTTTTCGGGCCACCTGCCATCAGTCGCTCCCGCGGCCGTTCACTCGTGGGCAAATCGACAATTCTCAAGCTGTAAGTCATAGCTGCACCAGCACCGAAAGCTCAACAATTACATGATTTTAGCCGATCGATTTGCGTTCTTCAATTGGTACTATCACCGAAAAAAGCCTTCATCATTAACCGATCGTTGGAGTGGGCATCCCGCGAGCGATATTCTCCCCGCTAACCTTGACAAAATCGAATATATTTGTTAATTTTAGGGTTAAAAAATCACGCGATTTTTACTCGCGAAAAACCCTGTTATCTCCCTAGCGAGTTGATTTACATTCACGGCGACTAATTAGTTTTCGATTCACAAACTAATTAGTCGCCGTGAATCCAGTATAAAGCTGGACTCGCGGCGGGATTAGTATCTGACTAATGCCGGAACTACCGTAGGTAAACAACTAGGGAGAAAACAAAATGAAATTCACTCTCGAGAAATTAACTCCACAGGCGATCGCTGGGTGGGGGCGGGTTTACCAGATTATGGGTTTGAGGCAATTATTGTTGGTGAAACCCGCCCCTACATAGATATTGTTCAACACGCAATTTATCATTGGTAATTGATTAAAACGTTAGCTTTTACTATGGTAGGAGCAATAGCCTTCGGTTATTTCAAAGCTCAGATGTCGCCGCCCAATCCCAACTTGGAACCCGGTCAAAAAAATCGAGCAATCTTATACAATTAGATGTCAAAAAGGAGAGTGTGAATCTAAGAATACCACATCTTTATGATGAGATAAATCCCTAGTGACATCAAAAGGTAATAATTTAATATTATTTAAATAACAAATAATTTATTCGCGAGCTATAGCGGTTCGATCGCGTGGTGAGGTAAGCTGTTGTGCATTTAAATTGTATATTTCGAGTCCCGATCAAAAATCGTCAAATCCTCTCCCCCTCTCCCCTTCACCCCCTCTCCCTCTCTAATACCATAGGCAATCTAGATGCAACACAGCTTATGCCCTATGCCCTATGCCCTATGCCCTATGCCCTATGCCCTATGCCCATGAGTACCTCATCTTTGTGAGAAAGGCTATATATGATGATGATTATTTAATGTTGTTGGCTCGTTCGATGTGAGAGAACTGTATAGTCATGCACATCGAACAAATAGCCAACCACAATTTAAAATCACTAATTTCTCCAGAGTCTGCGCAGGCATTGAGATTTGATAATTAGCATTGATTGGATTGCAGCACTGAGGGCGCCCAAAATTAGAGAGTTAACGACAAACTGTAGGGGTGCGGAATGTGGATTAAAAAAACTTGGTTTCTCGCCCTCCAGGTTCAAGTCCTGGTAAAATTCTTTGTAACGCTGCCAGAAAAGTGAGGTGCGCCCTCAGTACCCTAGGTTCAGCACAAAGGTGCGCTTACCCTAAATTCTGCCAATTCAGTTGAGGCCGGCAGCCCCGAGGAAACTGCTTGCGGCGGCTTACCTGCTGTAACCCCAACCAAAAAAAACGAAACTGCCATCAACCCGCCGTACAAGGCAGTCGCTCGCTTGCGAGTTCCCAGTCCCACCCATTGAGGATTTAGCAGCCCCAGACAAAAAGCCGGCGTTGAAAACATAAAAGTTAATACAAACAAGCTGGACATAAGGCACCTCCGAGTCGCGAACTGCAGCGATCAATTACTTTTATATCCAATTAATAGGTCAAAAAATCCGCAAAAAAAAGTTACAATTTAGGATTTATGACTTTGGACTTATTACCTGTTATTAAGAAATAATAAAAACGGGTTAAATCTCTTACTTTAGGTAGTTGTTAAAAAAATAGCTTTAAAAAGCACCCGAAAATTCAGCTTAAAATAGAAAGTAAATTCCTCACTCAAAATATGAAAGTCCGCTTTAACGTAGTCCGCCAAAATCAAAACGAGGCTCCCCGGGTTCATACTTACACCCTAGAGGTGGAAGAGAGCAATACCATCCTCGACTGCCTCAACAGCATCAAGTGGGAACACGACGGCACTTTAGCTTTTCGCAAAAATTGCCGCAATACAATTTGCGGCAGTTGTTCTATGCGGATTAACGGTCGCTCGGCATTAGCTTGCAAAGAAAATGTGGCCGGCGAACTCGCAAGACTGCAAAAAATAGCTGATTCCAGCTCAGCAGAAAAGCCTGCCGATTTCATCCCAGAAATCACGGTAGCCCCAATGGGAAATATGCCGGTAATTAAAGATTTGGTTGTTGACATGACCAGTTTTTGGGACAACCTGGAAGCAGTGGAACCCTATGTCAGCACAGCCTCGCGAGCAATTCCCGAACGCGAATTTCTGCAAACTCCCGAAGAGCGATCGAAACTCGACCAAACCGGGAACTGCATCCTCTGCGGCGCGTGCTATTCTGAGTGCAACGCCCGCGAAGTCAACCCGGAATTTGTCGGCCCCCACGCCCTCGCCAAAGCTTACCGCACGATCGCCGACGGACGCGACAGCGAAACGGAAAATCGGCTCGAAAAATACAACGAAGGCACCTCAGGCGTCTGGGGATGCACGCGCTGTTACTACTGCAACTCGGTTTGTCCGATGGAAGTTGCGCCGATGGATCAAATTGGTAAGATTAAACAAGAGATTCTCGATCGCAAAGACGACCAAGCGAGTCGATCGATCCGCCACCGCAAAGTTTTAATCGATCTCGTCAAAGAAGGCGGCTGGATAGACGAGCGCAAATTTGGCATCGAAGTAGTAGGAAACTACTTCCGCGATGTTAAAGGTTTGCTGAGTCTGGGCCCGTTGGGTTTGAGAATGATCGCTCGCGGCAAGTTCCCGCTGTTTTTTGAGCCTTCAGAAGGTACCGAAACTGTGCGAAATCTGATCGAATCGGTTCAAAGTTTAGAAAACTCAGCAGATTAGCGATCGGCTGTCATTTTCCTGGTAAATTACAAGTTGTGCGATCGCAAAGCTTCCCAAAAGTCATTACTCAAAACTCAAAACTCAAAACTTTTCAATGACTGCTAAAACTCCTCCATCCCCAAAACCGACAACCCCAAATACTCCAAAACAAGTAGAACCAGCCTTTGGCTGGAGTGCCTACGCCGAACAAATTAACGGACGATTTGCGATGGTGGGATTCGTGGCACTTTTGCTGCTAGAATTCTTCACCCGCCAGGATTTTTTCACCTGGCTGGGCTTGCGTTAAATCGATCGGTCTATGACTCACTAAAAATGCTCGAAAACCTGGTTTTTTAGCGATAATACGACTGGCACGAAGTATTTTGGTAAAAAACTCGGTTTCAGGCCACCGGTGCGTAAATCCTATTCATATAGCAACCGCCAACAGGGTTAGGACGTTCTTAATTCCTGAAATTAATGCGGTCTATTGCTTCTTCCTTTTCTCCTAGATAACTAATATCATGTCCGATCGATTAACCATAATATCCCGGTCGGGGCGGGTTTTTGAGATGGGAGATTGTTGGCAGGTATTG
>NZ_JAUBTO010000165.1:0-2256 GCF_036702495.1 Microcoleus sp. C2D2
AATCAAACAGTCAATGCCGCGAGTTTGACGACAGATGCTGGTGGCACAACTCAAGTGAAGGGAAATGTCACTACAACCGGCAGTCAAACCTACCCAGATGCAGTTACAATTGCCAATAATCCCCTTCTCTCCGGCAGCGACATTACTTTCAATAATACTGTAGACGTACTAGGGAATCTCGGTATTGCTGCTGATAATGTTAATCTCAAAGGAACTGTAACAACAACCAATGGCGGCACGCTCACAATTACCAATAAGGTTAATCTAAATATTGAAAACAACCTGAACTTATCCGGTGCATTTATTCAAAATGGCGGGGGAACTGTTGCGGTTAGCGGAAATATCACCACAACTAATGATAACATTAGTTTTAGCGGCCCGGTGACATTAAAAGCTCCTGTAAATTTTACACTGGGATCTGCAACTATTGCTTTCGGTTCGAGTTTAGCAGCAGGTAGTAATCCGCTGAATTTAACGGCAGGTGAAATTGATTTTTCGGGGAATGTTTCTGGTACTGGCGCATTAACGCTGCAACCGGCAACAGCAGGACAAAATATAGCTGTTGGCGGAACTGATAACAATACTAGCGCTTTAGATTTGACGGCATCGGAAATTAATTTGGTTCAAAATGGATTTAGCTCTATCGATATCGGGCGCTCGGATAGCAGTGCAAATGTTAGTATTTCCTCTAATCTCACATTTTTAGATCCAGTAAATATCCAAACGGGAACTGGTCGGATCGCAGTTGATGGAACTCTTACCGGAAATGACAACAGCAGCATTGCTCTCAACGCTGACACAATTAATTTGAATTATGGCATCAATACCAATAAAAATCCGATCGCTCTCAACGGCAATGTCCAACTCGGAAACAATATTAATCTCAGTACCGGTGGCGGAGATATTAAGATAATTGGTGCGATCGACGGGAATCATTTGTTAAACTTAGATGCAGCTACAGGCAATGTGCTGGTGCAAGGAAATATCGGAGAAACAGCACCACTTTCTGTTTTGAATGTTACCGCAACGCAGGCCCAATTCAATAACGGTAATATTGCGAGCAATTCAGGTTTTAATATTGCTGCGGCGAGCACGAAGTTGGGGGGCAATGTTACTACTAATCAGGGCAATATCAATATTAACGGTGTTCTCGGGTTGACGAAAGATGCGATATTGAGTACGGCCGGGGGAAATATTGCGTTTGTCGGTGCGATCGACAGTATTGATGCGGTCCGCAGCCTAAATCTAGATGCAGGTAGCGGCAGCATCACTTTCAGCGCACCCGTCGGCGCCACCAGACAGTTAGGAAATCTGGCGATCGCCAATGCTGGCAATGTGACAGGAAACTCGACAATTAACGCGCAACAATTCACAGCACTAAACACGGAAAAAGTCAATTTATCGGGAGATGTCACTGCCGGCAAAGTCGATATTACTGCCAAGGGCGATATAAGTGTTAAAAATATTACTGCTAATGGCGGAGAAATTCAATTTACAAGCGGTAACAATTTCACAGCAGGCAATTTGAATACATCGGGAAACACGGGCGGTAACATAACTGTTAAGGCGATAACTTCAATTACGGCCGGACAAATTAACTCTAGCGCTATAGTGGGAAATGCCGGCAATGTGTTCTTAGATCCGATCGGCGATATTCAAGTAGAGTTTATCAATGCCCAAGGCGGTACAGGCGGCATCGGTGGCGAGGTGACAGCAATAACAGGCAATTTTTTCCGCGCTACGGGTACTTTTTCAACCCCACTTTCACCGACGGGATTTGCTAGCATTTCTACAGCAGGCGGCGTCGGTGGTGGCAAAATTACAATTGTCCACGCAGGGGGAGATGGAGGGACGCCGATTCAACCGTTTGTAGTCGGAGATGCTGCTAGCAACGGTACGGCGGGTGCAATTACAACGGGACAATCTAGCATTGCATCGCAGTCGTTTCCGCGTTCTAGTAGTGTTGGTAATATTGTGTTTTCGACTGATGACGCAGCCGACCCGACGCCAACGCCAACTCCCACTCCAAGTGTAACTCCCACTCCCACTCCGGTTGTAACTCCCACTCCGGTCGTAACTCCAACTCCCACTCCGAGTGTCACTCCCACTCCCACTCCAAGTGTCACTCCCACTCCGAGTGTCACTCCCACTCCGAGTGTCACTCCCACTCCAAGTGTCACTCCCACTCCCACTCTGAGTGTCATTTTCCCTCCAGTTGTAACTCCCACTCCCACTCCGGTTGTAACTCCAACGGAC
>NZ_JAUBTO010000165.1:2356-10816 GCF_036702495.1 Microcoleus sp. C2D2
ACTCCGAGTGAAACTCCAACTCCGGTTGTAACTCCAACGGACACTCCGAGTGAAACTCCAACTCCGGTTGTAACTCCAACGGACACTCCGAGTGAAACTCCAACTCCGGTTGTAACTCCCACTCCGATGGATTCTACGGAAATACAAGAGCCCGCACCGCAACCCTCAACCCAAGAAGGAGGAGACTTGCAAAGCCGTGGCAAAAATTCATCGCTAGACAACCGCGGTAGTGTAGCCGATCGAATTTTAACCCTCGATAGCACTATCACCAGTAAATTACCCTGGGACTTCGTACCACCCTCACCAGCATCTGAACAACCGCCAACAGTCAACCCTACTTCTAATTTAGTTCTGGGATATGTTCCCTCTCCCGATCGACTTTTTGAAGGTAACGACATACAGAAAACAGTCTCGGGAATCGAAGAAATGAGGAATCAAGAATTTCGAGATTACCTGGGGGTAAAAGCCAACCTCCCAGAGGAAAAAATCTTGATTTCGACATTCCAACAAACTTTACAAAATATCGAACAGCAAACCGGCAAGCGGTCTGGTATTATCTACATAGTCTCGCGAGAAGATCGATTGGAACTAATTTTAGTTCCTCCCGTCGGGCGGCCGATTCACTACAGCGTCCCAGAAGCCAACAAAGCAGCTCTTTTCCCCACCGTCCAGGAGTTCCGCAATGAAATCACCAATCCCGCGAAACGCGAGACTAAGACTTATCTCGCGGCCGCCCAGCAACTATATAAATGGGCGATCGCACCCCTAGAAAAAGACTTACAAAACTTAGGAATTCAGACGTTGTTGCTGTCAGTCGATCCCGGATTGCGAAGCCTGCCCTTTGCCGCTTTGCACGACGGTAAAGGCTTCTTGATTGAAAAATACAGTTTCAGCCTAATTCCAAGTTTTAGTTCGACTAATACCGATTATAACGCTGTTAGAGAAGCCACAGTGCTAGCAATGGGAAGGTCAGAATTTGTTGACCAACAGCCCTTGCCCAGTGTGCCGATCGAATTGCAGGCGATTTCCGCTCAGGGGAACGGCCCATCTTTCCTCAATTCGGCTTTCACTATAGATAATCTCAACTCGGAACACGCCAAGGGAGCATTTCGGATCGTTCACCTAGCAACTCACGCTGAATTCAAACCCGGAAAAGCGAGCAATTCATACATTCAACTGTGGAATTCCAAATTGCAGCTCGATCGCCTGGAAAGTTTGAATTGGCGCAATCCCCAGGTAGACTTGTTAGTATTAAGTGCTTGCAGAACAGCCTTGGGCGATCGGGAAGCAGAGTTAGGTTTTGGAGGTTTAGCAGTAAAATCCGGCGCCAAATCTGCTTTAGGGAGTTTGTGGTATGTTGACGATGGAGGCACTTTGGCGCTGATGAGCGAATTTTACCACCACTTGCGAGGAACCACAACTAAAGCAGAAGCTTTGCAACTGGCTCAACAAGCAATAATGTCCGGTAAAGTGCGGTTGGAAAACGGACAGCTAGTAACAACAGGCGGCCAGTTAAATTTACCTGCTAATTTACAACAAACAAACCAAAATTACTCTCATCCTTACTACTGGAGTAGTTTCACCATGATTGGAAGCCCTTGGTAAGCTGCCATTTTTATCTTTGAGTCTGGGCTTTGACGGGACGAAAGTTTCTATTTTCTACCACCACTTGCCACAACCTCTTTAATCCGTACTGCGCTTTATTAATATTGAAAGCTTCAGGAATTTCATCGGTATAAAGCACCACCACATCCCCAAAATTTAACTGCACTTCTTCTTGAGCAATAAACTCGCCAATCTCTGCTACTAAGCTAATGGGAAAGCCTAAATCCATAGTCTCTATCCACTTCAATTTTCCCTCAGCGCGCAACACAATCATTTCCTCATGTTGTCCGCTTAATTTCAGGACACCTGCGGCATAGTCTAAGATAGCTAGAGACATATTTCTGGCGGAGTCCATGCGCTATTTATTATGGGTTTGGGTCTTAAGTTGACACGACCAAAGGAATTACCGTGTCCCCAGCCGATATAGCCTTTCGAGCTCTCATATGAGGTACTCACGGGCATAGGGCATAGGGCATAGGGCATAGGGCATAGGGCATAGGCCTCCGTGGGCATAGGGCATACCTCACTTTTTTGAGAACCGCTATATCTGTACTTCACTTAACTGAAAACGGCTAAGTAGGTGGTTACAAATAAACATGACATGGGTCGGGCGGGTGAGAGCATTCCTCTACTTGCTGGTATATCTTGATACTGAGGCTTTCGGAACCCTACAATAAAGTAGGTTTTTTTTCCTTACCTACTTATAAACAAATACATTTCCTTCAGCTTCCCCTCCATATTATTCAGGAATAAAAAATAGGACTATCCTCTTGACATGAGAAAATTTTATGAGTAAAAATAGGAGAGATAAATACGATCGCACTTTAAGCACAATCTTTAAACACAATGACAGCCAACAGATTATCTTTGCTTGCATGGTTATTCATCCTTGGCTGGCTGAGTGCAGCGGCAGGTTCGGCCCGAGCGCAACCCATCACCCCCGCCGCGGACGGCACTAACACAGTTGTTACCCCCAACGGCAACCGCTACGACATTTCCGGGGGGTCTTTGAGCCCAGAGCAGGCTAATCTTTTTCACAGTTTTACTGAGTTCGGCCTCAGCGAAGGTCAAACTGCTAACTTTCTGAGCAATCCGAATATTCAAAATATTTTGGGAAGGATTAATGGGGGAAATCCTTCTTTAATCAATGGCTTAATTCAAGTGACGGGCGGCAATTCCAATTTATTTTTGATGAATCCGGCAGGCATGATTTTCGGACCGAATGCTAGTCTCAACGTGCCGGGTTCTTTTAATGCTACTACGGCAACAGGGATTGGTTTTGGGAACAATCAATGGTTTAGCGCGGTCGGCAATAACAATTGGGCAACATTAATTGGGACGCCGAACAGTTTTGCCTTTACAAATTCGCCAGGGGGAAGCATTGTTAATTCCGGCAATCTGACGGTGACACCAGGTCAAAGTTTAAGTTTGATCGGAGGTACGGTTGTCAATACGGGTCAGCTAAATGCGCCAAGCGGCAATATTATCATCAGCGCCGTGCCGGATAACAATTTGGTGCGGATTAGTCAAGCTGGGAATTTATTGAGTTTGGATATTGTGCCGACAGCAAATCAAAGCTCGCTGCCGAACAATTGGACGCAGCCAGTGTTATCTTTGCCGGAGTTGCTGACAGGAAAAGGTGCAGGGCAGGCAACAAATTTGACGGTAAATCCCAATGGTGATGTTGTGTTGACGGGGAATGTTGCTGTGCCGGTAACTCCAGGAACGGCGCTCGCAAGTGGCACTCTCAACGTCTCTGGCGACACAGGCGGCAACGTTAACATCTTCGGTGAGAAAGTAGGTGTTATTGCCGGCAATATCAATGCTTCGGGGATTAACGGCGGCGGTAATGTACTGATTGGCGGAGATTATCAGGGTTTGGGGACGGTGCCCAATGCTTTGCGGAGTTTTGTCAGCAGCGACTCGACAATTAATGCTGATGCTGTTAGTAATGGTCAGGGCGGGCGAGTTATAGTTTGGGCGGATGAAACTACTCGCTTTAATGGGAATATTACGGCCAGAGGTGGCTTGGTTTCAGGGAATGGCGGCTTTGCGGAAGTTTCGGGAAAGCAATCGCTGGATTTTCAAGGGTTAGTTGATTTGCGATCGACCTTTGGCATTGCTGGCACCTTATTGTTAGATCCTACTGATATTACTATTAGTACAGGTGCGGATGCAGGCGGCGCTTTAGCAGGGGGAGCATTTACGCCCTCTGCTGCCACTTCTACGATTAATAATGTGACGCTACAAAATCAGCTAGGTTTGGGAAATGTGATTATTGATACTGCATCGACGGCGGGGAATGCCGGTGATATTACAGTTAATGCTCCCGTTACTTGGTATAGTAGTAATTCTCTGACTCTGAATGCTAATAATAATATTACTGTTTATCAACCTATTACTAATGGTGGAAATGGCGCGATCGCATTAAATGCTAATAATGCAATATCAGTCAATGCCGATCTTGGTACTAGGGGCGGAAATATTAGCCTCACCAGTACCAATGATATCGACACAACTGCTGGAAATCTCTCTTCCTATTCTTATCAAGGAAAAAATGGAGGAGCGATCGCCCTCTCAACGGCTGGCGGTAACATTACCACTGGTTCTCTGGATTCGGGTTCCTACGAGGCAGGTGGAGGGAATATCAACCTCTCTGTTACCGGAGGAACAGGTGCGATCGACACAACTGCTGGAATTCTCGATTCCTCTGGGGGAGGAAATGGAGGAGCGATCGTCCTCTCAACGGCTGGCGGTAACATTACCACTGGTTCTCTGGATTCGACCTCCTCTGATGCAGGTGGAGGGAATATCAACCTCTCTGTTACCGGAGGAACAGGTGCGATCGACACAACTGCTGGAGATCTCGATTCCTCTGGTTGGGGAGGAGGAAATGGAGGAGCGATCGTCCTCTCAACGGCTGGCGGTAACATTACCACTGGTTCTCTGGATTCCTGGTCCCTGCAGGGAGGTGGAGGGAATATCAACCTCTCTGTTACCGGAGGAACAGGTGCGATCGACACAACTGCTGCATTTCTCGATTCCTCTTCTCAGGGAGGAAATGGAGGAGCGATCGCCCTCTCAACGGATGGCGGTAACATTAAAACTCGTACTCTGTCTTCCCGCTCCTACGAGGCAGGTGGAGGGAATATCAACCTGTCTGTTACCGGAGGAACAGGTGCGATCGACACAACTGCTGGAGATCTCTATTCCTATTCTCTGGGAGGAAAAGGAAATGGAGGAGCGATCGCCCTCTCAACTTTTGGCGGTAACATTACCACTGGTACTGTGGATTCTTCAGTAGTAAATGGAGGTACGGGAGGGAACTTCACCCTCAACTCTGCTACAGAAAATACTATTCTTAAGGGTAATATAAACACCTCAAGCGCCGCCGGTAGCGGTGGCAATATTACCCTCAAATCACCAGTTGTCCTTAGTCAACCAACTATTACCCTAACAACATCAGGAACTACCAGCAGCGGCAATGTCGCCTTTAATAGCAATCTCGATGGCACTACAGCAAACAATCAAAGTTTAGTGGTGAATGCCGGTGCCGGTAATATTACCTTTAATGGTCTAGTTGGCGATACCAAGGCATTAGGAAATATTACTGCTAACTCTACAGGAACCACTGCATTTAATCAAACAGTCAATGCTGCGAGTTTGACGACAGATGCTGGTGGCAAAACTCAACTTAATGACCCTGTCACTACAACAGACTCTCAGACTTATGGAGATGCAGTCACAATTGCCAACAGTCCCATTCTCTCGGGCAGCGACATTACTTTCAACAATACTGTAGACGGCAGCAGCGATTTGACGGCGAAGGCGGTTAGCGGTAATCTTACATTCAATGGTGAAGTTGGTGCGGAAAGTGCGATCGGCAAATTAACAGCTAACTCTACAAAAACAACCGCATTTAATCAAACAGTAAATGCCGCGAGTTTGACGACAGATGCTGGGGGTACAACTCAACTGATGGGAAATGTCACTACAACCGGCAGCCAAACTTACACAGATGCAGTGACAATTGCCAACAATCCCATTCTCTCCGGCAGCGACATTACTTTCAACAATACTGTAGACGGCAGCAGCGATTTGACGGTGAAGGGCAGTAGCGGTAATGTTACATTCAATGGTGAAGTTGGTGCGGAAAGTGCGCTCGGCAAATTAATAGCTAATTCTACAAAAACAACCGCATTTAATAAAATAGTCAATGCCGCGAGTTTGACGACAGATGCTGGTGGCAAAACTCAACTTAATGGCCCTGTCACTACAACAGGCCCTCAGACTTATGGAGATGCAGTCACAATTGCCAACAGTCCCATTCTCTCCGGCAGCAACATTACTTTCAATAATACTGTAGACGGCAGCAGCGATTTGACGGCGAAGGCGGTTAACGGTAATGTTACATTCAATGGTAAAGTAGGGAATCCCACAAATCCGATCGGCAATTTAACAGCTAACTCTACAAAAACAACCGCATTTAATCAAACAGTCAATGCTGCGAGTTTGACGACAGATGCTGGTGGCAAAACTCAACTGAATGGCCCTGTCACTACAACAGGCCCTCAAACTTATGGAGATGCAGTCACAATTGCCAACAGTCCCATTCTCTCCGGCAGCGACATTACTTTCAATAATACTGTAGACGGCAGCAGCGATTTAACTGTGAATGGGGGTACTGGTAATGTTACCTTCAATAAGGCGATAGGCGAAACAAATCGTCTGACAAGTTTAACTGCCAACAGCAAGATATCTTTAGGCGGGAATGTCAGTACCACTGGCAGTCAAACTTATGCAGAGGCAGTGACAGTTGCCAAAAACTCGGTTCTTTCAGGCAGCGGAATTACTTTCAACAAGACAGTTGACGTACCTGGGAATCTCGGTATTGTTGCTGACAATGTTAATCTAAAAGGAACTGTAACAACCACCAATGACGGCACGCTCACAATTACCAATAAGGTTAATCTAAATATTGAGAACAACCTCAACTTAGACGGTGCATTTATTCAAAAGGGTGGGGGAACTGTTGCGGTTAGCGGAAATATCACCACAACTAATGATAACATTAGTTTTAGCGGCCCGGTGACATTAAAGGCTCCTGTAACTTTTACACTGGGATCTGCAACAATTGCTTTCGGTTCGAGTTTAGCAGCAGGTAGTAACCCACTGACTTTAACAGCCGGTGAAATTGATTTTTCGGGGAAGGTTTCGGGTACTGGCGCGTTAATGCTGCAACCGGCAACAGCAGGACAAAATATTATTGTTGGCGGAACGGATAACAATACTAGCGCTTTAGATTTGACGGCAGCGGAAATTAATTTGATTCAAAATGGATTTAGCTCGATCGATCTCGGGCGATCGGATAGCAGCGCCAAGATTAGTATTGCCTCTAATCTGACATTTTTAGATCCAGTAAATATTCAAGGGGGAACTGGTACGATCGCAGTAGATGGAAGTCTTACCGGAAATGACAACAGCAGCATTGCTATCAACGCTGACACAATTAATTTGAATTACGGCATCAATACCAATAAAAATGCGATCGCTCTCAACGGCAAAGTCCAACTCGGAAACGATATTAATCTCAGTACAGGTGGCGGAGATATTAAGATAAGTGGTGCGATAGACGGGAATCATTCGTTAAACATAGATGCAGCAACAGGCAAGGTGCTGGTGCAAGGAAATATCGGAGGAACAGCACCAGTTTCAGTTGTGAATGTTACCGCAGCGCAGGCGGAATTCACTAACGGTAATATTGCGAGCAATTCGGGTTTAAATATTACTGCGACGAACACCTTGTTGGGGGGGGATGTTACTACAAATCAGGGCAATATCAATATTAACGGTATACTCGGGTTGACGAAAGATGCGATATTGAGTACGGCAGGGGGAAATATTGCCTTTGTCGGTGCGATCGACAGTATTGATGCCGCCCGTAGCCTAAATCTGGATGCAGGTAGCGGCAGCATCACTTTCAGCGCACCCGTCGGCGCCACCAGACAGTTAGCAAATCTTGCGATTAAAAATGCTGGCGACGTAACAGCAAACTCGACAATTAACGCGCAAAGCTTGCGAGTACAGGGCGCGGGAAATATCAATTTGTTGGGAAATGTCACTGCTTCAAATTCTGGAAATGGAGGGACGATAGAGCTTTTGAGTCCCCAGGGAAAAGTGAATGCTAAAGATTTGAATACAGCGGGAAATATCGGCGGGGACATCACCGTTAAAGCTTTAAATTCAATTACGGCAGGACAAATTAACTCAAGTGCTACAGTGGGAAATGCTGGCAAGGTGTCCTTAGATCAGCCGATCGGCGATATTCAACTAGAGTCGATCAATGCCCAAGGCGGTACTGGCGGCATCGGTGGCGAGGTCTTTATTTCATCGACGGGGGGATTTTTCCGCGCTACGGGTACTTTTTCAACCCCACTGGATCCGACGGGATTTGCTAGCATTTCTACTGCTGGCGGCGTCGGTGGTGGCAAAATTACAATTGTGCACGCTGGGGGAGATGGAGGGACGCCGATTCAACCGTTTGTAGTGGGAAATGCTGCTAGCAACGGTACGGCGGGTGCAATTACAACGGGACAATATAGCATTACAGATCAGTCGTTTCCGCGTTCTAGCAGTGTTGGTAATATTGTGTTTTCGACTGATGACGGGATCGATCCAATTCCCACTCCAACTCCCACTCCGAGTCCAACTCCGTCAACAACTCCGAGCCCAACTCCGTCAACAACTCCGAATCCAACTCCGACTCCGGTTGTAACGCCAACTCCGAATCCAACTCCGACTCCGGTTGTAACGCCAACTCCGAATCCAACTCCGACTCCGGTTGTAACGCCAACT
>NZ_JAUBTO010000165.1:10916-11212 GCF_036702495.1 Microcoleus sp. C2D2
CCGAATCCAACGCCAACACCAACAACGGGTACAATTCCCCCAACAATTCCGCAGACAACGGGTACAATTCCGCCAACAATTCCAGAGAGGACTGTAATATTTCCGCCAACAATTCCAGAGATGACTGTAATAGTTCCGCCAACAATTCCAGAGATGACTGTAATAGTTCCGCCAACAATTCCAGAGAGGACTGTAATAATTCCGCCAACAATTCCAGAAAGGACTGTAATAATTCCGCCAACAATTCCAGAAAGGACTGTAATAATTCCGCCAACAATTCCAGAAAGGACTGTAAT
>NZ_JAUBTO010000165.1:11312-16491 GCF_036702495.1 Microcoleus sp. C2D2
AATTTCGCCAACAATTCCAGAAAGGACTGTGATAGTTCCGCCAACAATTCCAGAGAGGACTGTAATAATTCCGCCAACAATTCCAGAGAGGACTGTAATAATCCCGCCGATTTTTGGGCCAATAATTCCGCAGGAGTCAGTAGCAGTACCTTCGATCGACTCTCAGGCCAACGCATTGCCGCCCAGGACGATCGCAGCCACCGCCACACCAGCATCCCCCACACCCGCAGCTATACCCTCAACCCTCGATCCAAAAGACTTTCAACCCCCCGAAAGTCGATCGTTACACAGTCCCGTTATTGCTGCTGCCGATCGAATTTTAACCCTCGATCGCACTATCACCAGTAAATTACCCAGCGACTTTGTACCACCCTCACCACCACCACAACCGCCAACAGTCAACCCTACTTCTAATTTAGTTCTGGGATATGTCCCGTCTCCCGATCGACTTTTTGAAAGTAACGACATACAGAAAACAGTCTGGGGAATCGAAAAAATGAGGACCCAAGAATTTGGAGAATACCTGGGGGTAAAAGGCAACCTCCCAGACGAAGAAGTCTTGATTCCGACATTCCAACAAACTTTAAAAAATATCGAACAGCAAACCCGCAAGCGGTCTGGTATTATCTACATAGTCTCGCGCTCCGAACAATTAGAACTAATTTTAGTTCCTCCCGTGGGGCGACCGATTCACTACAGCGTCCCAGAAGCCAACAGAGCAGCTCTTTTCCCCACCGTCCAGCAGTTCCGCGATGAAATCACCACTCCCACGAAACGCAGTACTACCACTTATCTAGCCGCCGCCCAGCAACTATATAAATGGGCGATCGCACCCCTAGAAAAAGACTTACAAAACTTAGGAATTCAGACTTTGTTGCTGTCAGTCGATCCCGGATTGCGAAGCCTGCCCTTTGCCGCTTTGCACGACGGTAAAGGCTTCTTGATTGAAAAATACAGTTTTAGTCTAATTCCAAGTTTCAGCTTGACTAATAGCGATTATAAAGCAGTTAGAGACGCAACAGTGCTAGCAATGGGAAGGTCAGAATTTGTTGACAAACAGCCCTTGCCCAGTGTGCCGATCCAATTGCAGTCGATTTCGTCTCAGTGGCACGGCCCATCTTTCCTCAATTCCACTTTCACTATAGATAATCTCAACTCGGAACACGCCAAGGGAGGATTTCGGATCGTTCACCTAGCAACTCACGCGGAATTCCAACCGGGAAAAGCGAGCAATTCCTACATTCAACTGTGGAATTCCCAATTGCAGCTCGATCGCATCGAGAGTTTGAATTGGCGCAATCCCCAGGTAGACTTGTTAGTATTAAGTGCTTGCAGAACAGCCTTGGGCGATCGGGAAGCAGAGTTAGGTTTTGGAGGTTTAGCAGTAAAATCCGGCGCCAAATCTGCTTTAGGAAGTTTGTGGTATGTTGACGATGGAGGCACTTTGGCGCTGATGAGCGAATTTTACCACCAGTTGCGAGGAGCCACAACTAAGGCAGAAGCTTTGCAACTGGCTCAACAAGCAATAATGTCCGGTAAAGTGCGGCTGGAAAACGGACAGCTAGTAACAACAGGCGGCCAGTTAAATTTACCTGCTAATTTACAACAAGCAAACCAAAATTTTTCTCATCCTTACTACTGGAGTAGTTTCACCATGATCGGAAGCCCTTGGTAAGCTGCCATTTTTATTTTTCAGTCTCCGCTTTGACGGGACGAAAATTTCTACAGTAGCGGCAATGCCCGCTTGCAGCGGTTGGGGGGTTCCCCCCGTCAGGAACCCTAATTTCAACCGCCGAGTGCTGAGGGGGTTTTGATATCGTTTCCGGTTGCAGGGGAATGATAAAGTCAAGGTCAATAATTCCACATTCCCCGACTCCCGACTCCCCACTCCCCACTCCCTATCATTCCGGTGTAACCGGAATTGATATGAACTCTATTTCTGCTTCATCACCACCAAAGTAATATCATCAAAAACCTTCATAGCGCCAATATACTGCCGCACATCATTAATTACAGCTTCCCGAATTTCTCGGGCACAGCAGTGACGATTTTCAACCACCACTTGCCACAACCTCTTTAATCCGTACTGCGCTTTATTAATATCGAAAGCTTCAGGAATTCCATCAGTATAAAGCACCACAACATCCCCAGGATTTAACAGCACATCTTCTTGAGCAATAAACTCGCCAATCTCTTCTACTAAGCCAATGGGAAATCCTAAATCCATCGTATCTATGGACTCCAATTTTCCATCAGCGCGCACCACAATCATTTCCTCATGTTGTCCGCTTAATTTGAGGACACCTCCGGCATAGTCTAATATAGCTAGAGACATATTTCTCGGGGAGTCCATGCGCTGGAGATTATCATAAAGAGTCTGGTTGAGGACATCCAAAAACTTCACTGGATCTGTTTCGTTCATTTTCTGAAGCGTCCTGACAGCCGTTTGTGCCATAATCATCAACACGCCGCTTTCTAAACCGTGTCCCGTGACATCGCCAATGCTAATCTTGACTTTACCATCCTGTTGCAATACGTCGTAGTAATCGCCGCCCACTTCATCGGCTGGTTCCATAAATCCAGCTATTTCTAAGCCTTCAATTGCCTCTAATTCTGACTGTTTTGGCAACACCATTTGTTGCAGTTGTTTGACAATATCGAGTTCCGCACTCATGCGCAGATTGTCTTTTTTGAGGAGTTCATTGAGAGTGCTAATTTCTTGATTAGCTTGAGCTAGCTGAGCCGTGCGCTGTGCGACTTTATCTTCTAAATTTTGATAGAGCCGGGCATTTTCAATCGAAATAGCCGCTTGCGAGGATAAGATTTTTAAGACTTCCAATCTATCTGGGGTAAATACCCCCGTAGTCAGATTATTTTCTAGATATAGAATGCCGATCAGTTTGCCTTGATTAATAATAGGAGCGCATAAGAGTGACTTAGCCTGATTTCTAACAATATAGGGTTCGCGAGTAAAAACTCCTTCCTTAGTAGCATCCGATAAAACGACATCCTCTTGAGTTCTCAACACATATTGGATGACACCTAGCGGCAGCTTTTCGGTAGTTTCAATGTTGATTGACTGTAAAACTTTGACTTGTTCTGAATCTACAGCCCCTTCAGCTTCAATCAGCAATTGCCCTTGAGATTCTAAAATTAGGAAGCCAACTTGTGCCCCGGCATTTTCGATAAGAATTTTCATCAAATTCGGTAATAATTGCTCTAGTAAAATTACCCCAGAAATAGCTTGAGAAGCTTTGATTACTGTTACTATATCTAAAACTTCTCCCGAAGTCGTGGCAGTATTAATACTTGTTGTCGTGTTAGTGTCAATAATTAGATTGGCGACTGCAACCTTAGATATTAATTTCGGGTATCTTGCTTCTAAATCTTTAACCTTTGCTGTTGCTCCCCAGCGAGCATAAGCATAATGAGCGTCATTTATATATGACTTGGCAAACCTTTCTTTACCTTGAGTTAACCAAAACTTGGCTGCTAGTTCGCAGGCTAAAGCTTCGTCGTTGATATAATGATTTTTTCTAGCCTGGGCAATAGCGCGATCGTACAAATCCATTGCTAACCTATCTTCACCTAAGATCCGATGTTGTTCCGCTGCAACTAGATCAAATTTTTGCGAGTAATTCATCGGAGCATAATATGCCCAAGTTGCCATTTTTTCTTGATTATTTTTAACTTTCAGTATCAATAATTCTTGTTCATCAAGATTAGTTACAGATGAATAGATGGCTAGTCGCGCTAAGGAATCATAAAAATAGAAAACAGGGACACTAAAATATCCAGTCGCCCCATTGACATATTTTTCAGCTTGCAGGGTGTTGACTAAGGCTTCAGTATAATCATCAAACAAATAACAGAGAATCAATTTGTGTAAATATAAGCTAAAAATGCCAAACCGATCCTTAGCAGCCAACAGCATTGGTAGCATCTGCTGTTCATTACAAGCATTACCTATTAAACAGCCAGGATTTGACTCATAAGATATTAAATTCAAAACAGACTGCCAAAAAATTTGATTATGATTTAAGGATGTTTTTAAGTTAAATTTAGCCAAAATATGACAGTAATTTGCCATCTCCTTTTCTACAAATATCAATTCTTCACTGCCCAAGTACAAATAGTGACATCTATTCATGGCAGCATAGCCAACGAATTCTAAGTCCCCGTTTTCTAGGCTACTGTGGTAAGCCTCTAAAAAAATGGCAAAAGTGTCTTTGAGATGAGCCTTGCCATGAATATTAAATGCGGCAACTTGGTTAAGAGTTCTGCCCTTAATTTCTGAACAATTTACCTGAGATAATAACTTTAAAGCTAGTTGACCAAATTGATAACCCGAATCAATTTCTTGTAATAATCCATTTAAAATAATAGCGTAATTGGCATAACCCAGCGCAGAATGAGAATTATTGCCATATTGGAGCGATAATTGTACCTGTTGACAGGGGATGAATGGCAATAGGGCGGGTGTGGCTAAAAATATTGGGGTAAATAGAATTGATAATATCCTCATCGCTGCTAACTTGTTGGTATCCGTTAGCCGTGGTAAATTTAATAAATCTAAGTCGCTTTTATCAACTAATAAAGCCTTGGTTTCTAACAATACTTGTTTAATATCATCTGGGTTCGGCGATTCGGGCAGATTTATGCCTAGTAAATCTAGGGCTTTTAGTCCAATTTGGGTAGCCTCTAATAGCCTACTTCTAGTTATGTATGCCAGCATTTTAATTTCACATACTTTGACTTTTTCTAACATAGTTTTGGCAAAAATTTCAACAACTTCTACCAATTTTTCCATTTGTTCAAAATCGCCATTTAGGTATGCGGTTTCAGCGGCTGCTTCATACATAGCTAGAGTTAATTCATAATCAGTATGCCAACTATCAATAGATAAAAGTTCTAACCCGACACTTAAGTATTGGACAGCAGGCTCGTAAGCAATGCTAAATTTTGCTTTGCGCCCAGCGATTAAATTTAATTCTGCTAGAGTCTTTTTTTCCAAAGGATTATCAATAGCATTAAGTGCCTGATTTAATTGGTTAACAATATTAAAAATATTATCTTCGATTAAATTTGATGGTGTATTAGCTCAATAGTTCGGACAGTTTTTAAGCAGCCATAGTACCATAAGACAGGACTGAGGGAAGGTTAGGGTGATTTAAAATCA
>NZ_JAUBTO010000166.1:0-16357 GCF_036702495.1 Microcoleus sp. C2D2
GTCCCGCCCGTCCTTTTTGGACGGGCGGGACGCCCATCCCACAAACTTGTGGAAGTTATTTAATTCTCATTCCTAACTCGGTAGCCGCCACTTTTGCCTTTTTGGATGTCGCTGTTTTTGAGGCGGACTTTGAATACAGTGTAGCCAGTGCCGGGGATTTTGTCGCCAATGAAGTTGCCAGACTGGAGTTCATTAAGTAGCGGTTGTAGGTCGGTGCGGATGCTGCGGTAGCGTTTAATTAAGGTGCGAACTCGTGTTTTGAACTCATCGGAAAAGACAATTTGGATTTGGGGTGTCTCGTCAGTCATCAATGCCATCCCACAGTTCGGAAATAGGATGCAATTTGCCTTCTTTAATTTGCTGGAGGGAGTTACGGAGGCTGGCTAAGACGAGTTCGGCGGGTTCGTCATCGGGATCGGCAGGCTGGGTGACAATATGGCGGCTGATTAATAGTTGGTAGAAGTCGTCCACAGACATTAAAGCAAGTTGAGCAGCTCGATCGAGACTGAGGCTGTGCTGCTGATAAAGTACGATCGCCAATTCTATCCTCAAATCGGCTTCAGTCAGGGGGAGATTGTCGGGAAGGTCGATCGTAATTTGCATGATTTACGGTACTTTTTAATTTAAATTGTCTCTTAAATTTTGTTTTTTAAGTTGACAAAACGGCTTTAATTTAGTTACAATTAGGAAAAAATATGTCGGTGCCAAACGTCACTATAATTCACGAGCGCAAAAAGCTAGTTTTTGAATTTTCCTCTCTACTTATATCAACTTTACACCCCATCTCCATCTATTTTACAAGAAAATTGGAAGTAGGGCCGATCGAGAGCTATAAGATGATGAAACTTATAGTTACATAGAAACACATGAATTTACCAAGGTCGATTACAGTTACTTGTAGTGCGATCGCCCTAGCACGATCGGGAAATCGACCGTCTGCCAAAGCCGCCACTCCGCAACCGGAAAACAGTAGACGAATATTTGCGGATTGGTGTCGCTAAAAAGCTTCTTTCACTCCTGAAGCTAAAAATACTGTTGAGGTGCTGTTGCAGCTTTCTGAGTAATGCCAGGTTTTCGACTACCAAGGCGGTGCAGCCGCTGTCTTGGATGATGTCTAGAAGTTCTTCGGCGTCGGCGGTGGCGCCTCGAACAACGTTGGCGGCCCCGGCCATCATGATACCTTCGTCGGCTATCAGCCAGCGGGGGCTGTTGTCGGCGGAGAGGGCGACGCGGTTCGGGACGGCTTCTCCTGGATTGGCTTCGATGCCCAGGGCTTGGAGGCCGGCGACGAATTGCTGTATTTGTTGGTACAGGTCAGTGTAGGTCAGTTTGATTTCCGGCTGGCTGTGAGGGTCGTGGAGGGCGACGGTTTGAGGAAATCGCTGTTTGACGAGCTCCCAAATTTCGGGTATCGATCGAATGGAACTGTAATCGACTAGCTGGCTGAGGTTGGCGCGTGCAATGTCGCTCATTTGAGAGTGGGCCTCAGGTGCGGGGCGGTTCATAGTTATTTTGCTGGCGTTGTGCGCCCTCGAAGTATTTGGTGTGAATTTACCATCTCTAGCTTTCTGCATCATAGCCTTGGGCATAATAGCCTTCTGCCGAAAGGAAAAGAATTTGACGATTTTTCCGCAGGGAACTGAAAAAAACGGACAGTCCCGGATCTGTTCATAGCAAAGAAACCTTTTATAAACCGGGTTTCTTGGCTCACGCCCTCCACGAGATGTAGTAAAAAACCCGGTTTCTGCGTCCGCTGCAAAGTTAGTTAGTGTTTCCACCAGCGAGGGGTTTCACCCCCTGACAAAGAAACCTTTTATAAACCGGGTTTCTTGGCTCGCGCCCTGCACGAGATGTAGTAAAAAACCCGGTTTCTGCGTCCGCTGCCAAGTTAGTGTTTCCACCAGCGAGGGGTTTCCCCCCCAGAATCGGAACTCCTACTTCTTGGCTAGAATCCCGCTAAATAGCCCGGCTCAATTCTCAATTAATTAATGTAATTCCAGCAACAATTGAGCAATATTTCTTTACATTGATTTTTCTCGACTGCACAAATTATTGACAAGTAAAATATTGTAATATTTAATTAAGCTATCTGCCTATATTGACGTAGAAGGCAGAAGCTCTGTCCGATTTCCTTTACACGATGGGCACAATTATCCGCGACACTCAGCTAAACTATAAAGATTCTGTAAAGATGAGCATTTAACCCTAGCCCTAATACCTATTTATTATGTAAGCTATGAGGGGAGCGAGCAAAAACAACACTTACGCAATAACCGTACTTTCCTGAAAAAGCCCGAATTCCGACATCCCCAAAGAACTCAAAGAATCTTTGAAATAACAGTTTTGAGCCGCACAACTCAAAAAGTATTTTTAAGCGAGCTAGGTGGCACTAAAAACAACACAAATTGGACATAACCGGGTGACTGCTCGCTCAATAAATTTCAGGAAAAAGATCAGGGAAATCTATGAAAAACACTTTAGGGATACCGAATTACTTCGAGCAATCCCCAGCCTCATTGCAGACGGTTCCAGCTATTCAAAAACTATTGGAGGAAATCGATGCAGAAGCGACATTAATTTCAAAATTAAATACAGTATGTGAAATGTGCGAGTTTCAGCTCGGAGATGAAATCACAAAATATAAAATACCGGATAATACCAACAATTTAGTTGAGAAAGAACAGAGCGATTCCCTACGGGATAGCTTCGCTTCACGCAATTTTTATTTAGTTTGCGAGGGAAGAGTCAGGCTGCTAGCAGTAGAAGCCTCTCAACAGCAGGAAATTTCGGCGGTGGTACTGGAAGTCGGAGCAATATTTGGGACAGACAACCTATTTATTGAAAGCGGACTGCCTTACAGGGCAATTGCGGCGGGTACTTGCCAAATCGCTCGAATTGCGGCCACAAAATTGCAGCTTATTTTAGAGGAATTTCCCCAACTGCAACAGCACTTGCAGCAAAAATTCCAACAGGTCCAGCGGTTAATATTTTTCAAGACACAAACAGATTTGCGATCGCTCGCTCCCTACCAACAACAGCTTCTGTGGCCCCAGTTACTTCCTTACATAGAAGAAAGCCGAATTCCTGCCGGAGTTTCCCTCGCTGAGCACTGCCAAAAATCTACCAATCATTTTTGGCTCCGCAGCGGTCAAATTCAAGGTCAAGCACCGCCAATTATCGGCAGTAACTGGGGACATTCAGAGGTACCGAGCGACTGGAAAGCCGCAACAAACCTGTTAATTTACCAGCTTAGCGCCGAACAGTGGGAAATGGCCAAAGCCACAATTAGTTCCGAAAGCAATTCCCGCCCTAAAATAATCCGCAAACCTCCAATTTTAAGCTTAGTAACGCTGCCCCAAAATGCTAGCTCTACCTCAAAAACCGAGCAGGCAAAATTAACCGCCCTCGAGCAGCAAAAACCGGCAGCCGGAATCATCAGCTTTCCCAAACCCAAGCAGCGCAAATGGTTAAGCAGCGGACACCCATTTATTCAACAACAGAGCGCAGCAGATTGCGGAGCCACCTGCTTAGCCATGATTAGCGAATATTGGGGTAAGAAATTCAGCCTGAATTACTTGCGCGAATTGGCAGAAATCGGCCGCAGCGGCGCGTCGCTCAAAAATTTGGCAAAAGCAGCGGAAAGAATGGGATTTCAAACCCGTCCCGTGCGAGCTTCTTTAACTCCGCTGCGCAATCAAAATCCCTGGATCGCTCACTGGCAAGGCAATCACTACGTTGCAGTTTACCGCTTTAAAAATCAACAGGTTTTAGTGGCAGATCCGGCGGTGGGCAAGCGGTGGATGAGCGTTAAAAGTTTTACGGAAAATTGGACTGGCTATGCCCTAATTTTAGACCCGACAGCGGAGCTATATCGCAATCACAGTGCCGAACATAAAGGCATCAAAATTAAAAGTTTTGTCGGCATAGTCTGGCCCTACCGCGCTGCGATCGCCCAAATTTTGATTCTCTCCTTGTTTATCCAAATATTTGGGCTAGTTACTCCCCTATTTACCCAAGTAATTTTAGACCAAGTAGTTGTTAGCAAAAGCATAGTAACTCTGCACGTTTTTGCGATCGGACTGCTGCTGTTTAGTATTTGGCGAACGCTGTTGGGGGCAACGAGACAATATTTGCTCGATTATTTGTCGAACCGCATTGACCTGACTTTAATTAGCGGCTTTATCAGTCACACTCTCACTTTGCCGATCAAGTTTTTTGAATCTCGTCAGGTGGGCGATATCTTGACGCGGGTTCAGGAAAATCAAAAAATTCAGGCGTTTTTGACTCGCCAAGCTATTACTGCTTGGTTGGATGCTTTGATGGCTGTGGTTTACATCGGACTGATGTTTTACTATAACGGGCGTCTGGCTTTGTTGGTGCTGGCTTTGATCCCGCCGATCGTGATTTTGACTTTAGTGGCAACTCCGTTTCTGCGACAAGTTTCCCGGGAGGTTTTTGCCGAAAGTGCTAAGCAAAATTCATCTTTGGTGGAAATGATTACTGGGGTGGCAACGGTTAAGGCAACTGCTGCTGAGCGAGAAATGCGCTGGCGCTGGGAAGACGAATTAACCTGCATGATTAATGCTAAATTTCGGGGGCAGAAGTTGGCTAATGCTTTGCAGGCGATCGGGGGTGGGATTAATACTTTGGGGAGTACGGCTTTGCTGTGGTATGGGGCAATGCTGGTGATTCAAGATGATTTGACGATCGGTCAGTTTGTCGCTTTTAATATGATGATTGGGAGCGTGATTTCTCCTGTGCTTTCAGTGGTGGGACTTTGGGATGAGTTTCAAGAAGTGCTCGTTTCGATCGAGCGTTTGGATGATGTATTCTCTGCCCAACCTGAAGAAAGCCCTTACAAGCCAATGCTGGTGCTGCCTCGGATCCAGGGAAACGTCAAGTTTGACAATGTTTCTTTCCGCTATGCTCAGGATGAGGAACGCAATACGCTGCAAAATCTTTGCTTTGAGGTGCAAGCTGGAGAAACTGTGGCAATTGTCGGCCGCAGCGGTTCGGGTAAGAGTACTTTGGTGAAGCTGCTGCAAGGTTTCTATTATCCAGAAAAAGGGCGGCTGACAGTTGACGGCCACGATATTCGACACATTTCTCTGCAGTCGCTGCGAGTTCAGTTGGGTGTTGTCCCTCAAGATTGTTTCTTGTTTTCGGGAACGATTTTGGAAAATATTACCTTGTACAAAAATGGAGAGAATGCTGATTCTGCAAGCTTGGAAGAGGCGATAGAAGTGGCGAAGCTAGCAGAAGCTCACGCTTTTATTCAAGATATGCCACTGGGCTATCAAACTCCTGTCGGGGAGAGGGGAACGAGTTTGTCTGGAGGTCAGCGACAGCGAATTGCGATCGCCCGCGCTTTGTTGGGCAATCCCCGAATTTTGATTTTGGACGAAGCAACTTCTTCGCTGGATACCGAGTCTGAGCGCAGGTTCCAGCAAAATCTGGCTCGCATCGGCCGCGATCGCACTGTCTTTGTCATCGCTCATCGGTTGTCTACCGTGCGTAATGCCGATCGAATTTTGGTTCTAGACAAAGGCATTTTAGTCGAACAAGGCAAGCACGACCAATTGATAGCCGAACGCGGACTTTACTATCACCTCGCTCAGCAACAACTCGATATTTAAGTCATTAGTCATTAGTCATTAGTCGTTAGTCGTTAGTCATTAGTCATTGTCATTAGTCGTCAGTCATTAGTCATTAGTCGTTAGTCGTTAGTCATTAGTCATTAGTCATTGTCATTAGTCATTAGTCATTAGCAACAACACAAGACTAAAGATAATTTTAATGACCAATTCCCAATTACTCCTGACTCCTAACTTCTAACTTTTGACTCCTGACGCCTGATTTATAACTCCTAAAAACTGCCAACGGCCAACTGTAAACAAACTAATTTGGAGAAAATACTATGCTTTCAGAAGAGATCGAAGAATTAGGCGGCGCTCCTGATGAAATAGCAGAAGTTTATGGGGGCGTAGCTTCAACCCCAGAAAACAAAGCCATAAAAAAAGACCGATATTTAGAAGTGGTCGAATCTCAAAATCGCTCCTCTCAAACTAATGACGGTATCAATACTGCGAAGTTCCCGCAGCATGATGCTGATAATTGGTCTACTTCTTTGCACTCGGTACTCGACCAGCCGGCAGTATCTTTTCCCCAGCGGTTGATATTAGGAGGAATGGTTTTTTCTGTAGCTTTTGGAGCGTGGGCAACTTTGGGGAAAATTGACCAAGTCGGTCATGCTCAGGGCAAATTAGTTCCCAAAGGTGCTGTTTACAAAATTCATCCGACGGAGACGGGAAAAATTATTAACCTCGCTATCAAAGAAGGTCAAAAAATCAAAGCAGGACAATTATTGGCGGAATTAGACCCGTCCACTGCAGAGAGCGAGGTGGAGCGTCTTGAGAAAATTCTGGGCGCCGATCAGATTCAATTGGTGCAGCAGATTAGTTTGATCGAAAGAACTCGACTGGAAGCTGAAGCGAGCCAAGCTATTGCTGCTGCACAGAAGCAGGGGGCCCAAGCTGCGATCGATGGGGCTCGCGCTTCAGTGGCTGCCACGCAGTCTCAAATCGAGCAATTGCAAGCAGATGTAGTGTCTCAGCAAGCGCGCAAGCAACAGCTCAAACCTCTGGAAAAACAGGCAGAAAATCTGTTATCGCAACTGAAAACCGATGTCACTTCTCAACAGGCTAGGCGCGAGCAGGTGAAACCGCTGCAAAATAAGAGCCAAGATTTGTTGGCCGGGTTGCAAGCAAAAGTGGCGGCTCACAAAGAACGGATAGCGCGGCTCAAACCTTTGGTAGATGAGGGAGCGCTGTCAAAAGATGTTTTGTTTCAAGCTGAGGAAGCTATGCGAGAAAGCGAAAATGCCGTTATTAGAAGCCAGTTGGGGGAGACAACTCAGGCTGACGATCGAGTATTTGAGGTCGAGCAAACCGTGCGCGACAGGCAAAGTGCTGCCCTCAGGAGTCAACTGTCGGATACAACTCAGGTTAAGGAAAAGCTGTTTGAAGTCGAGCAAGGTTTGCGCGATCGTATTAATTCGATCGGCAAAATGCAAGGCCAATTAACAGAACAAATGGCAGAAGTCGATCGGCTGCAAGCCGAAGCCTCCAGCAAAGAAGCCGCAGCGCGCCAAACCCAGTTAGAAAAAGAGCAAAAAATTCAGCAGTTAGAAATGGAATTAAATCAAGCCAAATCCAAAATAGCCGAAACAAAAACCCTGCTCGCTCAAGCAAAAAATAAGCTCAAACAAAGATTTATCTACGCACCCGTCACCGGAGTAATTTCCGCGCTCAACATTCAGAACACCGGCGAATTCGTTCAACCCGGTCAAACCATTGCAGAAGTGACTCCGAATCACGCTCCGCTAGTGCTGGAAGTGAGTTTGCCGAACCGAGAAGCGGGTTTTGTCAAAACCGGAATGCCAGTACAAGTCAAATTCGATGCTTTTCCCTATCAAAATTACGGCGTGATTCCGGGAAAAGTTGTATCGATTTCGCCGGATGCCAAAACAGACGAGCGATTGGGTGTTTTTTACCGGGTGGAAGTGAGTATCGATCGAGACTCAGTGAAAGCCAACAATCAAACCTGGAAACTCAAAGCTGGCCAGACAGCTACTGCAGAAATTGTTATCCGCCAGCGTTCCATAGCCGACATTTTGCTCGACCCCCTCAAGCAACTACAAAAGGGCGGCATGAGTTTGTAGAAATTAGTCATTAGTCATTAGTCAACAGTCAGCAGTCAGCAGTCAGCAGTCAGCAGTCAACAGTCTACCAATTTACACAAAACAGGATAAAATTAATAATGAACTCCCAATTTCACCATTCTGCCAATCATTCCCAATTTAGAATTAAACCCGAAGAATTGGATGAGATAATTTCAGCCATCCTGGCAGGAAAGTATTCTTGGGCTTGTTTTTTACTTTTGCGGTGCACGGGTTACAACCCTCTCGACTATATCCCTTACCGTACTTCCAACCGCTTGCTCAAGGAAAACAGTCAAATCAGCAAGTCGAGTAAATCGGGAACTAAGTCTGCTTTGGGCAAAATTGACGATTTAGATCATCTGGAAGTGGTGGGGGAAAAACCAGCCGGAGTTCGAGGGGGTGATGCAATTCAGGTTTTTAGAGAGTTGCACTCAGATACCAGAGGTTTTGTCGCTGAAGTCGCGGGCGAAGGTTCAAATATCTTGGCGCCGGGGGTTGAGGTTCACAATCAAGAATTTTTTGCTGGATTTAAGATGCGCTGGTTTAGTTTGGCGGGCAAGTAATTTAGTCGATCGACTGACAACCCGATCGCCCGCCTTGAGTGTACCTGTTTTTTGGTCGATCTCAATTCCGGTTGTACCGTCCGTGATTGTTGAGTACCCTTCTCGATTTTACGCCCGACGATGAAGCGCAGAATTGATATAACGGGTAAAATCAACCGGATTGGACGATCGAATTGCTCTCTTCGAGTGTTCTAGGATCTAACCATCGACAACACGGCAAGGTCGGACACCGCACCGTGCCATTTCCCTAGGCCCCAATAATCGTAGCACCGGCGAGGGCTCGCCCGCCTTCGCCCTTGATGGAAGATGCAAGCCTCGCCCGATTAATTTTCGGGAAACGGCACGGCGCCCTGTCCTGACTGGGGGTAATATCAATTCCGATGCCACCTGATTTGATATGACTCATCGCGGGCGATCGGGTTTTTCAGTACGCACACAACCTGTCTCGTTAATAGAGTATAAAACGAGGCTGGTTTTTGAATATCAAAATACATCGATTTTCTGTAGCTTTTGAACCAACAATTTACAAATATTCATAAAATTAACTTTACATTTAAATTTCCACAAATCTGCCAAATTGGCAACACAGCTCTAATTAGTCCAGATATATTAGGTACATCGAAAGCAAACAAGATTGCTTGGAGCAAGCAGTTAACCCACAAGGAAAAAAACCATGATTATCTCAGACCTGAACCATGTAGAAGTTGTTTCCGAAGAAACAGAAACCAGTATTGAAGGCGGATATTACGACCCGTACTACCCCTACTACCCCTACTACGGCTACGGCTACAGTTCTGCCTATGCTAATGCAGGTGCTTATGCCTACGGTCCGGGAACTTCTACATCCACATCCACCGGCACAACTACCGGGCCTGGATCTTCTAGCTCTTCCAGCAATTCGAGTTCGAGTACTAGTTCTTACGGCTACCCCTGGTACTACTAACAGCAGTGTAGACCAGCGGTCAGAAACTCAGCTATGTAAAGAAATGCAATAATTCCTGGATTGACCCCTATAGAGGTAGTTCACAAATTATCGCCCAACTTTACATAGCTAGTTTAAATAGTGTCAACATCCTTAATCGCTTTGAGTGGCTCGCATTTTAACATCAGTTAAGCATATACTAAAAATTGTGGCGGTAGAAAAAAGACTATAAAACGAGGCTGGTTTTTGAATATCAAAATAAATAGATTTTCTGTAGCTTTTGAACCAACAATTTACAAATATTCATGAAGTTTACTTTACATTTAAATTTCCACAAATCTGCCAAATTGGCAACACAGCTCTAATTAGTCAGATATATTAGGTACATCGAAGGCAAACAAGATTGCTTCGAGCAAGGAGTTAACCCACAAGGAAAAAAACCATGATTATCTCAGACCTCAACCATGTAGAAGTTGTTTCCGAAGAAACAGAAACCCGTATTGTTGGCGGAGTTGTTGTCACCTCCTTCTCCTACAAAGTCTCCAGTTATGCCCCTCCTGCACCTTTCTTAGGACCCAACGGTAAGGTAACTTCTACATCCACATTGACAACCATCATAACTATCGGGCTTGGCTTTGGTAGCTCTTCCAGCAGTTCGAGTTCGACGACTCGTTTTTACTAATTGTAGATGTAGTCACAGTAGTGTAGACTATCCGTCAGAAACTCAGCTCTGTAAAGAAATGCAATAATTTCTGGATTGACCCCTATATAGGTAGTTCACAAATTATCGCCCAACTTTACATAGCTTTTATATACTGTCAACATCCTTAATCGCTTTGAGTGGCTCGCATTTTAACATCAGTTAAGCATCTACTAAAAATTGTGGCGGTGGAAAAACTGGATTATTGATGACTTAGACTATATAGAGACAGTGTCAAGAGCAAGTAAGCTTGTAGGTGCTGGTTAGACGATCGCGACTGGTAGCGCTAACAATTTTGCCATTTATGGATTTGGCAGTGTTGGTGCTAATGCTTTTGCTATTGGCGAAAATACTTCGACTCTGGCTAACACTGACACAAAGGTCTATGTTAGTCTTTATATTGCTTTTACGGAAGCCTCAGCTACAGCTAACTCTTAGGCTGGCACTGAAAAAAGTTATTCTGTATCCTTGAACCATAGCAGATATTTGTTCAACTTTAGCAGTCCGCCCTCATGATTTGCGCTCGCGGTTGGCAGTTGAATTTGAAATGGTAATTGAAAAAAAGTAATTGTGAGGTTGTACTCACCCAATTGAAAACAGCTAGAGTGCCGGCCAGTGTAAGGTGGATTTCAAATATTAAAAAGCGTTTTGATGGTGATTGCGATGGTTAAATCAAATTTAATGAAAATTCAGCCCGACAGCCATAAAGCTAAAAGGAGATAAATTGCCATGCCTCCCTCAGATTCATCTAACCCTGGTGCCGGCAGCAGCAGCAGTTCCAGCAGCTCTAGTTCCTTTGTAGATAGCAGCGGTGCCGGCAGTACCAGCAGCGCGACAGCCACTTCCCCGACGGGAAGCAGTACCAGCAGTCAGACTGCTTACACTGCGGGGGCTACATCTAGCAGCAGCAGCGCGGCAGCGAGTGCTTCTACAGTCGCGCCCCCAACTACTAGCGCCACAGCTTCGGCGCCAGCGCCAGCACCTGCGCCAGCACCAGCACCAGCGCCAACACCAGCACCAGCGCCACCACCTGCGCCGTTAGGAGACAGCAGCAGTGCCAGCAGTAGCAGCTCGACAGCGACTTCTCCGACAGGGAGCAGTACCAGCAGTCAGACAGCATCGGATCCCGGCGGCACTTCTAGCAGTGCGAGCGCCTCAGCTAGCAGCGGTTTAGATACTGAGCCAACTACTAGCGCCACAGCTTCGGCGCCAGCGCCAGCACCAGCGCCTGCGCCTACTCCGGCTGCTACAGACTCTGCACCGATAATTAATATCACACCGCCAACACCTGCACCAGCACCAGCGCCAACACCCACACCTGCGCCAACACCCACAGCGCCAAATAATGACGGTGCAACGTTCACCCCGGTGACTGGCGGCACTTCTGGCATTTCAAGTCCTTCTAATTTCTCTCCAGGCAGTACGGGTACTGGCGGCGGGAGTGCGATAATTTATGAGCCAACAGATAACAGTAACAGCAATAATTCGATCGCACTTCCCGATGGCAATAACAACAACAGCAATGCTGACACAACCCCACCTCCAGAAATTACCGCCCCAGAAAACTATCCTGCAGCATTAACTATCAGCTACGACAGCAACGGCGACGGATATTGGCTCGGCACCAACCGCAGCGATGTGATTACTTGCGGTAGCGGGATAGATCAAATTTTTGCAGGAAGCGGCGACGATATTGTCACAGGTAACAGAGGTGACGATGCGATGGAGGGAGGCGAGGGAAACGATACTTTGCGGGGAGGAAAAGGTCAAGATTTGCTGATTGGCGCCAAGGGCGACGATTTTCTTTGCGGCGACTGGGGCACCGATAACTTGATTGGAGGTAGCGGCGCTGATACCTTTGTATTTAAAACCGTAACAGCGAGTGCAGCAGATAATCCATTTTTAGCCGATCGACTTTTTGATTTCAATCCCGCTGAAGGTGATAAAATTGGGCTGACAGAGGGACTTTCGGTAGCAGACTTGACACTCGTGGCCTTTGATACTGACGGTGACGGTACGGCAGACGCGACTCTGGTCAAGTTTAGTTCAAATATTGGCGATCGAATTTTAGCTGTTGTTTTGGGAACAGTTAACGCAGCGGGTGCAACAACTTTGAGCAATGCTGATTTTATTAGTTTGCCAAATGGCATCATGTAGCTAACCGTTAACCGTTAACGCGAATTACCCCGCAGGAAGCGTCGGGGAATGAAGTTAATAGAGTTATATAGGTTGACCGAGAAAGATGAAGGACTTTTCCCAGCCATTGATTGAAGCAAGTGAAATCATCGAACTACTCAGACGAGAGCTGCAATTAAAGACATTTAGTCAAAAGGTTTTGCAAAAAAAAGTTATTGAGAAAGCCGCCCAGGAACGGGGGTTAACTGTGACTCCCGAAGAAATTCAAGTTGTGGGCGACCAACTCCGCCGCGAGAAGCGTTTGGAGAAAGCGGCGGATACGATTGCTTGGCTGGTCGATCAGATGATTTCCGTAGAAGATTTAGAGGCCGGAATTCGCGATAGGCTCCTTGCCCAAAAACTAGCCGAACACTTGTTTAGCAAAGAAGTAGAAAAGGTTTTCGTTCAAAACAAATTGCAATTCGACCAAATAATTCTTTATCAAATAGTTGTTGCCAACCTGCAGCTTGCTCAGGAATTATTTTATCAAATTCAAGAAGGAGAAATCAGCTTTTTTGATGCAGCTCACCTTTACGACATTGACGAAAATCGCCGGCATTTATGCGGTTGCGAAGGCAAGGTTTATCGGTGGGGTTTAAAACCAGACATAGCCGTAGCCGTATTTAGCGCTCAACCCGGAGAAGTGATTCGTCCAATTGAAACAGAGCGAGGATATCACTTGTTCCTGGTTGAAAAGTTTCTCCCTGCCGAATTAACCCCTCAACGGTATCAAGAAATATTGCACAATATGTTTAACGAATGGCTGTCTAATGAGGTAAACTATTTATTGCACAATTCTCAAGTATAGAAACTTAATTGATCGCCCTCAAAAACCCATATAATTTTCCCTCAACTAAATACAATTCTAAAATGTAGGGTGCTTGTGGGTATACAGAGAGACCTAATATCGTTTCCGGCTGCATCGATATTATTCAATCCTTGGAGCAGTGCGTGAGTGTAAATAGTCTCATGCGTGTGGATTTAAATATTGCTCCCTCTCATATCAATTCCGGTTGCACCGTTCGGGATGGGGAGTCGGGAGTCGGGAGTCGGGAGTCGGGAGTCGGGGAATGTGGAATTATTGACTTTGACTTGATCGTGCCCATCCAACCGGAAACGATATCACGCGCACTACTTACGCAAAAAGTGGTTTGACGAGCTACTTATAGCGCAATACGGTTCAGTTAAAAAGGTAATTGCTCGCCCTCGCACCTCACGAAAGCTGAGAACTGAAGAAAGTCTCGGTGATTGCTTGGGGATTGCTTGGTACCCTCGCAACTGCGCCAAGCATAGCGAAGAATGACACGCTTAGCTAACCCAAGCTTATTGACTTATAGCGCTGTTAAAATTATTTTCAAAATTTGAGTTTTGCCGACGCCCGACACGCCAACTAATAAAGCCAAATCTGAAAAATATATCGGTTCAAAACGCCACTCTAATTCACGATCCCAAAAAGCTGCTTTTTAAATTTTCATTTCCCCCCTCCTATCTATTAATTATCTGCGTCTATCAGCCTTCATCAGCCTACATCGGCGGTTAAAAACTGACATAATTTTGCCGCCACCAAGCGCGCACTAACTTAATCTCCTCAAACGTATAAACTTCTTGCAAAAACTCATAAATCGCTTTCAATCTCTCATCCCCAATAACTTCAATTGCGTTCACAATCGCCTGCTGGCGTTCGGATTCCACCAACACATTGATATCAACTTCCCAGCCCATCTCCATCAACTCTACCAGATGCCCAGAAATAGTATTAGGACTCATCCCCCGCGCATTGGCGATTCCTTGAACTGTCAAACCTTGTCGGTATAATTCCCAGGTTTGCATCTGCGAATAAGACGCAACATTAGCAAGATTAGGAAGATTCGCCGCAGCAGAAGATGCAGCATTAGTTGGCAATTCTTGTTCTTGGCAAAAAGCGCGAATTGCCTCCAAGAAAACCTTACCGTACTTATCTCGCTTGTTGCTGCCAACGCCGTAAACCTCCTCGAATTCTCTGAGATTTTGCGGGCGTTTTTCTGCCATGTCTCGCAAGCTTTTATCAGCAAAAACTACGTAAGGTGGCACAAATTGTTCGTCGGCAATTTGTTTGCGTAGCGTCCGCAGTATGGCAAATAAACTTTCTACTTCTACTGCTAAATACCGAACTTTTTCCTGTACTTCCCGCTGCGGTTCAATGGCGATTTCAACTGTGCGCTGACGTTTCATAATTTCCCAACTTTTTTCATTCAGTTTCAAAACGGGAAATCCGTCGGTTTTTTCGTCTAAAAAACCTTGATTTAACAGCGAGCGACTCAATTTTTTCCATTCATCAGCACTTCTATCTTTGCCAATTCCGTAAGTAGAAAGTTGGTGGTGCTGGTATTGCAATACTTTTTGACTTTTTGAGCCTCGCAGCACGTCAATAATATGATTCATGCCGAATTTTTCTTGGCATCTCGCGACGCAGGACAGAAATTTCATTGCCTCAATCGTCCAATCTTCGACGGGTTTTTGGTTGCAACAATTATCGCAAGTACCGCAGTTTCCGGGGAATGAATCGCCAAAATAACTTAACTGGATTGTGCGGCGGCACTCGCTGGATTCTGCATAGTTGATTACTCGGCGCAACTGTTGGCGGGCAATTCGTTGTTCTTGCGGATCTGGTTTTTGCTCGATGATGTAGTCGATGGTTTTGACATCGCCGTAGCCGAAAAATAAGCTGCAATGGGCGGGTTCGTTGTCTCGACCCGCGCGGCCGGATTCTTGATAGTATCCTTCGAGATTCTTGGGCAAGTCGTAGTGAATTACAAACCGCACGTCTGGTTTGTTAATACCCATACCAAAGGCAATTGTGGCTACCATTACTTGCACGTCGTCGCGAATGAAGCGGGTTTGATTGGTTGCGCGATCGACATCGTTCATGCCGGCGTGGTATGGTAAGGCTTGGATGCCGCTTTGTTGCAATTTATAGGCAACTTCATCAACTTTTTTGCGGCTGAGGCAATAGATAATTCCCGAACCGCCTTTTTTTTGGATGATTTGCAAAACTTCGGCAAAACTGTGCTTGGTTTTGGGGCGAACTTCGTAGTATAAATTGGGGCGGTTGAAGCTGGCGACGTGGATGTAGGGATTTCGCAGAGTTAGCTGCTGGATGATGTCTTGGCGGACGCGCTCGGTGGCGGTGGCGGTTAGTCCCATAATTGGAATGTCGGGATATCGATCGCGCACTCGTTGCATTTGCCTGTATTCTGGTCGAAAGTCGTGTCCCCATTCCGAAACGCAGTGGGCTTCGTCGATCGCAAATGCCGAAATTCCTACCTTATTTGCTACTATATCTAAAAACGGTAAAAATCTCTCACCGAGCAAGCGTTCGGGTGCAACGTAGAGCAATTTAATCTTACCTTCTTGAATTGCAGTTTCGCGCGATCGGGTTTCCTGAGAGCTCAAAGTGCTGTTGAGAAAAGTCGCCCCAATTCCATTATCCTGCAAAGCTTCCACCTGGTCTTGCATCAGAGCAATTAACGGCGAAACAACCACTGTCAATCCCGGTTTCAACAGTGCCGGTAATTGAAAACACAAAGACTTGCCACCGCCAGTCGGCATGACAATCATCATATCCCGTTTTTGTAAAGCAGCTTCGACAATTTCCCGCTGTCCCGGGCGGAAAGAGTCATAGCCAAAAAAATGTTTGAGGGCTTGTTCGAGGGACAGCGGCACAGGAGATGTTGGGGGAATCGACCCTGACATTTGCAGTAGTTGGTTGTTGACTTCTACACTATTCTATGCTTTTTGAGCACAAATACAGTTACAATAATTGAGAATCTCAATTTAAGCAGAGAAACTGATGCCGAAAGCAATTTGGAATGGTGCCGTTTTGGCCGAGAGCGACAAGTGCGAAGTTGTAGACAACAACTATTATTTCCCCGCAGATGCCATCAAACGCGAGTATTTCAAGGACAGCAGCACTCACACGACTTGCGGTTGGAAAGGTGTTGCTAGTTACTACAGTGTCGAAGTGGACGGACAAGTTAATAAAGATGCTGCTTGGTACTACCCTACTCCGAAAGATGCTGCTAAAAATATTGCAGGACATATTGCTTTTTGGAAAGGAGTTAAGGTAGAGGCTTAAAGGAGTGTTTAGGTAAAAACTTGGGGCGGGTTTTGTGCGAATTGGGCGCTTGACAAGCGAATTTCAAAGGTGGTACCCGCCACGTAATTTATCCGTGGAATCAATCCCAAATCGAAAATCGAAAATCCTCAAGCCCCCGCATTTATCCGTGGGGTCAATCTAA
>NZ_JAUBTO010000167.1:0-16240 GCF_036702495.1 Microcoleus sp. C2D2
AGTCATTAGTCATTAGTCATTAGTCATTAGTCATTAGTCATTAGTCATTAGTCATTAGTCATTAGTCATTAGTCATTTCTTATTTACTACCAATTAGCAAAGTCCCAGGCAAGCGTGTCCAGTGCAAAATTTCCAGTGCCTAGATGCCCAATTTATCATTCCCAATTTCCTCTTCCCCATTTCCCCACAAACTGATGTTATCGCCCATTAAACTATTGTTAGTTGAAGATTCTCCAGTAGTTACGCTCATCCTCAAACGAATTTTTGAGTCGTCGCCAGAAATCCAAGTGGTAGGAACCGCTGGCAACGGATTAGAAGCACTAGAATTAATCCCGAAACTTCACCCTGAAGTAATCTGTACGGATTTGAACATGGCACCAATGAACGGGTTAGAATTCACGCAAGAAGTAATGAAGAAATTTCCGCTACCAATTTTAGTAATTAGTGCTTCAGTGCAAGTGGAGGATACTCAGAAGGTATTTCAACTGTTAAAGGCTGGTGCATTGGATGTTTTTCCGAAACCGATTGGCGGGTTGGTATCAGATTACGATCGCCTGGCAAATCAATTAATAGCTAAAATTAAAATACTCTCAGGAGTGAAAGTATTTACACGGCGTCAAAAAATGGTGCAAACAGAAGATAATAACCAACTTGTAAAAATCAACCAAGAACCAGTTTCTAATTACAATTTCTCCCAAGAAAATGTTAGATCTCCAACTATTAAAGTATTGGCTATAGGGGCTTCTACAGGGGGGCCTCAAGCACTGTACGCGATTATTTCTAAGCTTCCGGCTAATTTTCCAGTGCCTGTAATTTGCGTCCAGCACATTAGCGAAGGATTTTTGCAGGGATTGGTTAACTGGTTGGCTTGTGAATCTAAAATGCAGGTTAAAATAGCTGGTTTGGGGGAATTGCCGCAAGCTGGTACTGTTTATTTACCGCCAGAAAAACGTCATTTAGAATTGGATTCTCACGGGCGATTTATTTATTCTCAAGCTGATAAATTCCCGGGACACTGCCCCTCAATAACGGTAACATTTAAGTCAGTTGCTAAATTTTACGGTCGGACGGCGGCGTCCGTTTTACTAACAGGAATGGGCCGAGACGGTGCTGAGGGAATGTTGGCGATCGCCCAACTCGGGGGGTTGACAATAGCGCAAGACCAAGCTACTTGCGTTGTTTTCGGAATGCCCAAAGAAGCGATCGCCCTCGGTGCCGCCCAATATGTTCTACCCGTCAGCGCGATCGCTCCCCTACTCCTGGCAAAATTAAAAATTTAGGAATTACCCCGCAAATAGTGCAGAATACCCCGCCCCCCGACTTGTTAAAGAAGTCGGGGTTCCCGGCGGGCGACATCAACTTTTTAGTTCATTAACTACTCAAAACTGAACTTTTTTTCTAAGTCCGATTATTTGATTTTGATAAACTTACCAATTACCTCGCGCAACTTATCAGCATCAAACGGCTTAGTTAAATACTCCGTTGCTCCCGCCAAACGCCCCTGTACCTTATCAAAGGCTCCATCTCGCGCTGTCAGCATTATGATCGGCAAGTTTTGAAACTGAGGCAAGCTGCGCACCGTGCGACAGAGTTCCAATCCGTCAATACCAGGCATCGAAACATCGAGCAACAAAACCGAAATTTGTTCGTGATAAATCGTTGACAAAGCATCCACTGCATTGTCGGTCACGAGAACTCGAAACTCTTTGCTTAAAGCCTGTTTGACAAGTCCTTGCATCACGACGCTATCATCTACTGCCAAAATAGTTGGTACTTGACTGCTACTTGCAGACATATTATTCTCCCTGTTTATCTATAGTTCTAGAAAATACAAAACATAATTCCCGCCGTCATTTTTTGAGAGTTGCCTCTGTGCAATAATTGCCAACCCCGTTGGAGCGTTAGTAGAAACTTTACCCCTGTTTTTTTACCTCAAACTCGAAAAAAAAGATTGCCAGAGGGGTCGATCGGCGATTACAACAGTTGCCAAATCTGCATCAGCGCCCAGAAACCTAGACGGTCGAGTTCGATCAACTATTGTTACAAAGTTTAACATTTTGGCAATCTTTTGTAGTTCATCTCCTAACAGTAGTTGAACCGCCGGCTGCGGCACAGATCGGTAAAGGACACTGGTATTGTGGCACAAACCGATGATTTAAATCTACCAGCAAGCCAGCTACCCACGATTAGAGAAGTCTGTTAAAATAAAATTAAACTGATTAAAAAATTCCAGGTAAGCAATCGCCATATATTTGGGAAAGGTGCTTCCTCCCAACAGAGGCTCTTAGATTTAGAGAGCCGGAGGTATTCAAAAGCATAGTCAACTAGAAGTAGAATTTCTACAGTCTTAGATCGGGGTGATCTAACTCCCATAACTCAAAAGTTTCCGTGTCAGTCAAGAGGTTAGTCTGAGTTCGGCGCAATCCGCGTGCGCGGAACTTGCGCAAGCAGCCTCAAGGCACAAAATTCATAGCTGGTTTTTCTCGAAAGTATTGACAAGAGCGGTTGCCAGCAACTAAACGGGCAGTTACAGATGATGAAATCACCCTTGTATCTTGGTAAAAAAGTGTTCAAGCTCCATAATATAGACTTATATCAGCTTCTCGGCTCTGCTCCAGAGGTTTGCTTAGACAATTTGGTCGGCTTGGCAGCTACGATCGGCCGAACTCCTATTGCTTTCTTGAGCTTGATTGACGGTAACCGCCACTGGTTGAAGTCGCAGTTAGGTATCGATCGAACTTTGGCCCATCGTTACCTGAATTTTTGCGCTCGCGCGATCGACCAAACTCCCGAAGAGTTCGCCGTTGCCTCAAACTCAAACTCGGAATTTGACCGGGCAATTCCCCTGCAAAAACCGCCAGTTGCTCCCTCGAATGCGATCGAACCCCCTGCAAATTCCTTCAAGGAACGGCCCGCCGCCATTGTCCGAGACGCTTCCACAGACGTGGGATTTGCCGAGCATCCGCTGACTGTTTCCTACCCCTTCGTGAAATTTTACGCCGGAATCCCAGTCGTCACCTCAGGTGGGCAGATGCTGGGAGTGCTATCCCTCATGGACTCCGTGCCCAGAGACTTGACAAAAGAAACGATAGAAGCTATTGAAGCTTTGGCTCGGCAAGTTGCGAGTTTGGTGGAGCTGCGCTGGCAATTAGTCAAAGCCCAGAAACAGTTGCCAGAGGTAGAAGATATCACCTCTGACAGCAATCAAATCTCCGAGTTAGTTCGTGGCTCGAACCGCTCGAGCTTGTGTTCCGAACAGACGCCACAGAGCGGCACGAGAAGATACCGAAGAAAAAAGCTCCCGACGCTGGGGGAAACCGGCAAATCTCAATATGTTTGGGAAAATTCAGCGGGCATCCGGCAGGCTGGCGATACCAAACAAATCCGAGAAATCGTTGCCGGCTCCCGGGACACCTCCGAGCGCCAACTAACGGCAGCGTCGCTACAAGAGCTCACGCGCTTGGGTTCCCTGCAAGCTAAAATCGGTGCAGCCCTCGGACAAGGCGGGAAAATATCGGCCATCCTCAACCGCTGCACCGAGGCACTGGTAGATTACCTCGACGCCACAGGGGCGACGATCTGGACGTTCAACCCGCAGACAGAGCGGTTAGAATTGCAGGCAAATTCAGGGTTCAACAGCCAAGAGTGGGAACGGGAAATAGAATATTGGGTGCGACCAGAACCGGGAAGACTCCAAACGGCTCCTGTGTGCCTGATGTCGAACCCGTCTCTCTGCGCCATTGCCTATCCGCTGATTGTGGAGGAGCGGCTGGTGGGAGTGATGGCTCTGTGTACTAGGGCTTTGGCAAGCGAGGGAGCGCTAGAAGTTCTCGGCTGCATGGCTAACGCTATCGCCGTGGCGATCGATCGCCACGCTGCCCGAGAAGAATTGTTGAGCCGCCGGGAAGGGCTGCTGTTGGGCATCGCCAGCCAGATGCGGAATTCCCTCGACCTCGACAAAATTTTAGATACGGCTGTCAACGAAATTCGCAGCTTGTTGCAGGTTGACCAGTGCTACTTTTTGTGGTATTCAGTCTCGCGGCACGGGCAGCCAAGCTTTGCGATCACCCACGAGGCGGCAAATCCCGAACTGAAAGAGCGGCTCACAGAATACCCGATCAAACAAGTAACGCTGCTGGCCGAGAAAATTACTCACCGCCAAACGCTCCGGATCGGCGACGCGGCAACAGCACTCTGCATAGAACCGGCCACGCGAGCTTTTTTGACCAGTCTCGGGATTGTTTCTAACCTGCTGCTGCCGCTCAAGACTCGCTCCGGTCAAATGGGTGCTGTAGTTTGCAACCATTACAGCGGCCGCCGTTCCTGGGCGACGAGCGAAGTGGAATTGCTACAAGCGGTGGTGGATCAACTGGCGATCGCGATCGACCAAGCCGAACTTTACGCCCAAACCCGGGCGGCAGCCTTAGCCGCTCAAACTCAAGCCCGCCAACTGACGGAAACTTTGCAGTGTTTGCAGCAGAAAGAAGCTCAGCTCATCCAAAACGAAAAAATGTCCTCTCTCGGTCAAATGGTCGCCGGCGTCGCCCACGAAATTAACAATCCGGTTAATTTTATTTACGGCAATTTGACTTATTGCAAGGAGTACGTGAAAGATGTGGTGGATTTGCTGCACTTGTATCAAAAGCATTACCCCGAGCCTTGCCACGAAATTCTCCGCAAAACGGAAGCAATCGATGTTGATTTCCTAGTCCCTGATTTGCTGAAAATTCTCTCTTCAATAGAGATGGGAGCCGAACGCATCCGCAAAATTGTCCTGTCTCTGCGGAACTTCGCGCGGCACGACGAAGCCGATATGAAGCCGGTGGACATTCACGAAGGGATTGACAGCACGCTGCTGATTTTGCAAAGCCGCTTGAAGTCAAACGGGCTAATACCGGGAATTGAGGTAATTAAAGACTACGGCGACTTGCCGAAGGTAGAGTGCTATCCCGGACAGCTCAACCAAGTATTTATGAATATTTTGGGGAATGCGATCGACTCTTTGGAAAATCAGCCCGTACCCAAGACGATCAAAATCTCGACGGCGGTGATGGCCCGAGACTCGGAGGCTGGCGAGTCAGGAAAGTCGAGCCCTCAAGTTGTCGTGATTCGGATTCGCGACAGCGGGCCGGGATTGGCGGAAAAAGCTAAATGCCGCTTGTTTGACCCTTTCTTTACCACTAAACCTGTGGGCAAGGGTACTGGGCTCGGCTTGTCTATCAGCTACCAGATTGTGGTGGAAAAACACGGAGGAAGCTTGAAGTGTATCTCCCAAGCCGGACAGGGAGCAGAGTTCTGGATTGAGATCCCGCTGCGTCGCCCGGATGCTGTCAAAAAATAAACCAGGGGGCGATCGGTTTCAAAAAGATTTTTTAAATTCTATTCTCCAAAGGCTTGACAGATTCCCGTGTCAGGGTGTTACTATAGTAAACGTTGAGACGTTGGGGCGTCGCCAAGTGGTAAGGCAGCTGGTTTTGGTCCAGCCATTCAGAGGTTCGAATCCTTTCGCCCCAGTTAAATTGTGTCCGCTCCCCTTACTTATTTCCTAATTGTTTGGCCTCCGGGCTTTGCAGGGGAGAGAGGACGGAAGTTCGATCGTCCGGCTCGCACTGCGGTATCCTTCGGATATAACCGGATTTGATATGAGATGATTCCTAATACGAACAAAGTCCATCGGCCCTACTCGATAACCTGTTGTACATTTAAATTGTATATTTAAATTCCCTATTGTCCACCCCTCAAATCCTCTCCCCTTCTCCCCCTGGAACATAACAGACAATCTAGATGTGCAGCCGCTTAATTGCTGGGTCCGCGAGCATTTAGCCGATCGAAAACGTATCGGGAAATTGCCGGAAATGCTGTTTCGTCCTTGGCATAAGCCGGATTGTCTGCGAAAACGACTAAGATATAAATCGCGCGATCGTCTAAAGTTCTCACAAATGCCGCTTCGCTGCGGGATTTGGAAGTATAGCCTACTTTGGAACCAAAATAAATATTAGGTGGTAAATCTTGGCCCAAAAATCCTTGTATCGAGTTGAGAGGGTCTTTTTTCCACGCCTTGGGGTCTAAGTCTCTCGTTAGCAAGTAAGCCATTTTGCGGCTGGCGACGCTAGAAACCGCTTGTCTAGTATAGATTTCATATATTAATCTGGCGGCTTGGTCCGTAGTTACTTGATTGCGAATTGGCTGAGTAGCATCGCCCCGCAATTGCAAGTCGCGACCGATTGGTCCTTCTTGTCTTAAATAGTATATGGGATAATTTTTGGTGCTTATACGAAGATCGTTGTAGCCTGCTGACTGGAAAAATGTGTTAATTTGAGTGCGCTTTTTCAGCCATGTTTGCAACTCTTCTCCTGCCAGCCGTCCGCCGGATTTTGTATCTGTGATTTTGTCTAAAAGCCTGCTGGCAGCATCGTTGTTGGAGATGCGAATCATTTGTTCTAGGTCGTTTTTAAAGGCAGATTCTCTTTGGGTAATTAGGCCTTTTTCTATGGCTGAGTAAAAGGCTGCCATCCAAAATAACTTGGCAACGCTAGCGGGAAATCTGAGAGTTTGATTTTGATATCCGGCGAAGGTGTGAGTTTTGGAATTGCTGACATCCATTAAGGTAATTGATAGCGATTCTGCGGGCAGCCCTTTGCTGGTCGCAATGTTCACAGCTTCATCAACAATCCCTTGCAATTCTTGAGAGTAAACTGGATTGGGAGGTGTTTTGATATTGTAGCTGAAGGTAGGCTCGCTTTGACGCTCAGCTAAATTTTCCGATGTTTGAATTGTCGGCGGCGAGAGTGCTTCTTGAGGCAAGATCGCCTGTTGAGGCAAGATGACTGGCGGTTCTGGGGGACGGCGAATTCTGAAGGGCATTGTGACGAGCCAAAAAAACGCGATCGCCCCGCCAATTAAACACAAAATGTTACGGTATTTTAGCCGAGAAAATTTCGTCCTCACTCGGCGACGAGATGGGACTGGGCCTTCGCTGCTTTGGCGACGGGGCGCGACTAGGCGCTGGCTGCTTTGGCGTCGGGATTGGATTATACCTCTTGCATGAATCTTTGCTCGATCGGTCAACCGCAGATACAAGGCAGATGAACGCAGATTAACGCAGATAATTTCAAGAATTGAGAGCGACTTTTGCAACAAGTCTATTGGGCGTCGGGTCCCGATTGGGCGACGAGATGGGACTGGACGCTCCCTGCTTTGGCGACGAGATGGGACTGGACGCTCGCTGCTTTGGCGTCGGGGCTGGATTGGGCGTTGGGGCCCGATTGGGCTGCGTCGGCGTTCTACTTGCATTACAGTGTTGTGGTATCAAACTCGCACGATCAGTTTATAATAGGGCGGCGTCTAAATGACAAGTGTGTCGATCGAGTCCGCTGTTGCCAATTTTATCTGTCTGCTAGGCTGATTTATACTTCTAATAATTGTAAAAATTTCAGGATAGCACTCAGTGGAAGCAAAATCCTTGGAAAAACATGAGAAATTTTTGGAGTCTGGCTGTTTTGGGATTTGCGATCGCCTGCATGAATAATTTTTTGATCCCTGATGTTTGGCCATTTCAATCTCAAGCTGCTGCGGGAGATGTTGTCTCGCGACAAGCAGAAGGACAGGGCGCGGAGGTAGCAACTCAGTTGACAGCAGAAAGCGAAAATGGGGAATTAACCAACAAGCAAACTGTTTCTAGTTTCCCGAGTATGTTTTGGGACTTCAACAATTTACCGGAAATTTCCTATTCCCAATTGCTGTCGGTGCTGGCGAGACGACCAGACTCAAATAATACAGAGAGAAAAACCGCTGCACAACCTGAAGACATAGCACGTTTTGAACAGGTTGTACAGTATGCAAAAAAACAAAATTTGCACGATCGGTCGATCGGAGAAATCGTCCAGGCGATCGCCGATAAATTCCAAGGAAAGCCATACGCCGAGGGTTTGCTGGACAAATCCGGCGAAGAAAAGTTGATTGTAACGTTGAATAAATTTGATTGCGTTTTGTTTGTAGAAACCGTTTTGGCGATCGCCAGGGGCGTAGCAGTACAAGATTACGACTATCAAAATTTTGTAAATCGCATAGAAGAACAGCGGTATTTAAACGGTAAAATCAACGGTTATTGCAGCCGATTGCATTATTTTTCCGAATGGATTAACGACAATCAAAAACGGCAAACAGTGGAAAATATCACGGCTGAATTAGGCGGAGTACCCATGAATAAAACACTAAATTTCATGAGCCACCACCGCAGCAGTTACCCGCAAATGGTCAAAGACGAAGCAACTTATCAGTGCATTGTCAGCCAAGAAGCAGACTTAGCCAAAACTACTGTTAATTACATCCCGACAAATCAGATAAAAAGTCTTTATTCTCAGTTAAAACCGGGGGATATTGTAGCGGTAGCGACGGATGTTAAAGGATTGGATGTCACCCACACCGGTTTAGTCTACCGCAATGCTGACGGCAATATGGGTTTAATTCACGCTTCGCCGGCTGGGGAGGTGACAGTTGCTTACGACTTGCGCAGATATATTAGCAGAGCCGAAAGTGCGATCGGGATTGTAGTCGCTAGGGCGATCGATCCGCGCCCGCAGCGCTCGCCTGCCAAAGAGTAAATTCCACCAGCAAGTAGTTGAATTTGGGTATAATTTACATCTTGCACCCTTCTCAATTGCTAATTATTGTGACCAAGGTGCATCATCTTTATCGTACAAGCCTTCACTAATTGCAAATGCTTTGAGTTCACGATAGGCAGCAAGTAGAGACGAACGGTTACCCCAGTTATCTCCTTTTCCGCCAGTGCAAAATTCACCTCTGACTGGCTCGAGAAAAGTTCCTTCTTCGCTGATGTAGCCTTCATCTAAAATGCGGGATTTTGTAAAATCCCAATCTATGTCAAATACCAACTCGAAAGTATCTAAAAATTCTTGAATTCGTTCCTTCAATTCACTGGACATAGTTTTAACTCAAGAGTATTACTTCTACAAATGTAACACCACTTACGCAATCCAACTAAAGAAACCGGGGTTTTTGCCTTCTTTGCGGGTTGCAACGCGTCTTTTTGTAAAAAAACCCGGTTTCTGGAACCCCATGCGTAAGCCTCAAATCAATTGACAATTTCGCTGCGAGATACCTTACTATTTCTAGCAGGATTTGGCGTTAATTCCGGCGGCGAAACTTGAACACTTCCCCACTCATTCAAAAAGCTTTTCAGCAAAACCTCTTGCTGAGTGCGAAATGTCTCGACATTTTCCCCGCGATTCATAATCACAAACCACACTGTTTCTTGTTTTTGAGTTGGTAGCGCTCCGCCCAAAGCGCTAACATTATCCAACGTGCCAGATTTGACCACTGCTAATTTGGGAAGCGGCCGTTCTGACAGTATTCCTTTATCTTTCCCAACTACAGTTAAGACATCAGCAACTGTCATGCTGTAAGGTTCAAGATAGCGTTCTAAAGCTATAAACAACGCGCAAGCAGCCCGGGGAGAAATGAGATTTTCTTCGCTCAATCCCGAACCGTTGACGAGTTGAATTTCTGCCGGAGGAACTCCGGTTGCTGCTGCTGCTTTTTGCGCGACTGTTTTAGCGCCGCCGACAGTATCAGCTAGCATATCTGCCATGAGATTGTTGCTGTACTGATTCATTTTTTTGATCAGTTCGGCAAGGGGCAAAGAATAATGTTTTACTAAAGGCTGCACGTCATTGGGAGGTGCTGGCAAAACTTTGACAGTACCCTCAATTGTTATTTGGGGTTTCGGCGTATTTGGAGGCAGTGTTTGATATTGGGCGGCGGCTTCGCTGGGCCAGATTTCACTGTTCAATCCTTGTTGGAGCAATTCTCCAGATTTGAGGGAATTTAATTCAAAATTCATGTAAAAATTATCGACAATTATCAAATTGCCAGTGACTCGCTTGATGCCTTTTTGATTTAAGGCGTTACCGAGGGCGATCGCCTCTTCCCAAACAAACAACGGATCGGCGCTTCCCTGAACAATTAAGTCGCCTTTTAATACGCCGTTTTCTATTTTTCCAGTTGTACCAATTAAGGTAATAAATTGATGTTCCGGTCCGAATTCTTGCAGCGCTACGAGAGATGTTGCTACTTTGGTAATAGAAGCGGCTGACAGAGGAACTGTACCTTGATGATTGGCTAGCAAAGTATTGCCAGATTGCATCCAGACGCCTTGGTTTTCTTTGGCAAAACCTTGTGCTGTCAAACCGTTGAGATATTGCTGGATTTTGGTATTTGTGGGGGTTTCGGGATTGTTAACAGAGATTATTAAGGGCTGACTTGGTTTAACAGGCGGCGGGTTCGATTCAGCTACAGGAGAGGGAGATGCAAGTTGGGGTGATTCAGTAGCGGCGCAGCCGGTAATAATTGTGAGAATGGCGATCGAACTCGCAGCAGTCAAGTAGCGGTTTTTCAGCATTACTTTAATTTTTTCCATCAAATTTACGATCGTCTGTCAGCACGCCCGATGGAAAGTTTAGCACTAGCCCGCGCGTTTTGGAGCATCCGCATCTGCGTTACCAGAATCCGGAACCGCTGACATTAGATCTTCTTCTCCATCTTTCTTCGTGCTCGGAGCGTCTTCGCGGTTCGTTAAATAGATATTCTTTAAATACTGCGGGATTTTATACCAATAGCCCGGAGTGTTTTTAGTTCGCAGTCTCAAACCCTCGATTTTCCGTTGGTAGCGAACTTGCCGCTGATCCTTGAAACCCTTATTCTACGGTTGGTAATCAAAAACTGTTTGAAGTATTGTTATACCAGTTCCCAAAAACAATGCAACTCTCGGCAAGCTCCAAACCCTTATCTTATAAGTCATTCCCAATTCTAAAATCTCAAATCTCAAATCTAAAATAGTACGATCTTCAGCGCCTGGGGCCTTCACCCCAGGCCGATCGCTCTCACAAACTTTCGATAAACTGGTTTCGTATAGTAAACGATTTTTTGTAAATTTCTCGAAGATAGCGGTAGACATTGGTAGTATGTAATCAACAAAAAACCACCGTGTAAGCTGTCGCGCATTTAAATTGTATATTCAGGGCGGGCGGGACGCCCACCCCACAAGACTTGAATTTTTTTTGACATACAATTTAAATGCAGAATAGCTTATGACGAATTCCAATACATTGGATACGGACTCAACTTCACACGCAAAGGGCTTCTTGCCCTTTTGGGACAAGTCATGTCAGGAGATATCGACACAGTTGTGGTCGTCGATCGCGTTGACTTCCTCGCGCGGTTTGGTACCCACATTATCAAGTGGATCTGCCAACAGCAAAATTGCTAACTCCTGGTTCTGTACCGAACAGACTTATCTCCCTAACCAGAAATGGTTGAAGATATCCTTTGACATCCACCCCGGCGTAAACGCACGGGGATTCCTAAGACTCACGACTTAGGTTTCTGCTTCCGTCCCTGACGGGGATTTCGCACCAGCCTTAACAGATTTACTCTGCTCGGGTCTTACAGTCGCTCCACAGACTGACACGGCAAGCCCTGCCGCCAAAATGTTCTTTGCCGCGTTGATGTCTCGGTCATGGTGCATCCCGCAATTAGGACAATCCCATTCCCGGATATTCAACGGCATCTTGTCAACGATGTGTCCGCAATTGCCACACCGTTTTGAACTCGGAAACCATCGGTCAATCTTAATTAAAGTACGACCGTACCAATCGCACTTGTAATCAAGTTGTCTGACTAATTCCCCCCAACTTGCATCACTTATAGCTAGAGCAAGTTTCCGGTTTTTAATCATATTCTTCACAGCTAAGTCTTCTACGGCGATGGTTTGGTTTTCACGCACCAACCGCGTTGTTAACTTGTGAAGATTATCTTTCCTTGCATCAGTGATTTCTTGATGCACTTTCGCTACTTTAAGCCGTGCTTTATGACGGTTGTTTGACCCTTTTTGTTTGCGACTTAAAGATTTTTGCGCTCTTCTAAGCTGGCGATACTTTGCCTTGAATCCTTTGGGATTGGCAATCTTTTCGCCAGTGCTTAGAGTGAGCAAGCTTGTAACTCCCAGGTCGATACCGACTTGATTATCTGTTTTGGGTAATGCTTCAATTTCAACATCTACCAGCAGAGAAACTGACCACCTACCTGATGGTGCAAGCTTCACGCTTAAGGTTGATGGTCGGCAACCATCAGGTAGTGTCCGACTCCAACGAATTGGTAACGCTTGTGTGCTTTTTGCTAGGTAGACTTGTCCATCTCTGAACTTAAATGCTGACGAGAGTAAATTCTGCACTACCACCATTGCGTTTCTTTTTGAAGTTAGGATATTTTGCCCGCCCATCAAAAAAATTGGTATAAGCCGTTTGTAAATGTCTCAAGCATTGCTGTAATGGCACACAGCTAACTTTGTTCAGAAAATCTAGTTCTTCGGTTTTCTTCCATTCGGTTAACATTGAAGAAGTCTCAGCATAGCCTACCCGTTTCTGTTCTGCGTACCAAGCTTCCGTTCTTGTGGCTAAAGCACGGTTGTAGACCAAACGAACACAACCCAAAGTACGTCGCAACAAACTTTCTTGTTCCGGCGTTGGGTAGAATCGATAGCTGAAGGCTTTTAGTGTCATGCTTACCTTAAGTACGCTATTTCACATACTAGCACGTCTTGTGTGAAATGGTATATCTTAACAAAAATTCATGTAAATCCGTCCTAAAAGGACGGGGTTTCAGCCCTCCGCTTCGCTCCGCCCATTTTTTTGATGAATCATCGAGGCTGACCATTGCCGACTCTACGGACTCCGTAAAGACAAATCTACTATCCAAAAAGATCCGAGTCTACCCGGAAACAAAACTAGCTGAGAAATGGCGGACATGGATAGCCGCGAGTAGATGGTGTTACAATCAAGCAATTGCCATTCTCAAAAATGAAAAAATCGGTAAATATGAGTTGCGTAAACGCATCATGGATTCAGCGCCTGAATGGGTGTCTCAACAGCCATACAACCCGCGTCAACTAGCAGTATTGCAAGCCTGCGAAGCACACAAAGCAGCTTGTCAATCAAAAGGTATAGCCAAGTTTAGAAGTTGTAAAGCTCCTACTCAAACTATTAGGTTTCAAACAGCGAACTGGAAATCAAACACTTTCTATACCCGTGAAACCAAAGGCTTGTCTTTTCAGGCTGCCGAACCAATATTGGAGGTAATGCAACACGAACCAACCCTTAGCCTAATAAACGGTCAATGGTTTATCTGCTATGCGGTTGACACTATTGCACCGCTTCCTACTCAATCGGAGCTAGCTATTGCCTTAGACCCGGGAGTCAGAACGTTTATGACTGGATTTGACGGTCATAATATACTGAAATTAGGTAAAAGTGATATCTGCCGCATTTATCGGTTAGCCAGACATTTCGACAAGTTAATGTCTCGGATCGGAATGAGCAAAGGTAGTCAGTTTAAGCGGCTGCGGTATCGATCGAGAAAAGTAGTAGCGATGATTCGTGTTAAGATTAAGAACTTAGTTTCGGAATTGCACAACAAGGCAGCTAATTACCTAGTTAGCAAGTATAAATTAATTTTCTTGCCAACATTTTAGACGCAGCAAATGGTAAAAAAGGGTCAGCGAAAACTTGCCACGAAGACAGCTAGAGCGATGGTAACTTTGAGTCATTATCGTTTTAAACAAACGTTGAAGCATCAAGCATCCAAGTACGGTTGTGTTGTAGTAGACGTGACAGAAGAGTACACCAGTAAGACTTGCTCAAAATGCGGTCATATTCATAGTAAGTTGGGCGGTTTAAAAACGTTTAAATGTCCAGAATGCGGACACACTCTGGACAGAGATTTAAATGGCGCTTTCAATATTTTGTTGAAAGCTTTGAGGGATACCTCCATGTCTGGAAAGCTTGCAGCTTTCCAGATTATGCCATACACAGTAGATTTAGGTAGATTCCTAGATTTACCGGGTTAAATGTATCTGGTTTATCCAGCCATACTCCCCATACTCAGTGGCACCATTTCGCCGTGCATTGTCAGGCCTAATAACATCGGTCCGCCCGGTCGTATCAACTCTCCTGTAAGCGCGCAGCGTTCCTCCTGCTGTGCTGTGGCATTAATGCTAGCTCGAATATCCGATCGAGAAAACATCTGGCGATACTCTCCAGACTTCTGCTGCACGTAATTCCATAACAAATCTCGAATCAAAGCTTGATAGCCTTGATTGCCTGCGAGCTCTTTTAGTCTCTCTTTGAGTTCTCTTTCGAGTCGAATGCTGGTGACTTCCATTTCGGTGGTTGAGGTTCTAGGTAGGGTATGCATAATTTTTCTCCGTGACGGGTGGACATATGTGTAATATCAGTGTAGTATGTTTAAAGCTAGATTTAAAGCTCTCTTATCACTTTCTGCCTGCAGTGAAATTTCTCCCCACCTACTCCACCTATCAACTGAAGTGCGATCGCCCCAGGGGTCGCTCCGAGTCGTTATGGCACGTCTTTAGCACGGGTTTTACGACAGTCGCACCGACCTCGTGGGCGGGCAGGGGCCTAAATAAACCCGGTTATAGTGAATTAGGACAAATCGCAGAAATAAATTACCACGAGGTAGACCGGGAGGGTCTGCGATTGGCACAGCCACATCGAGATACGCGAAGCGGGAGGTACAGCTAAACGACTGTACCAAGACAGGATGAAAATTTGCCTTTAGCAGTTTTTCTAGCCCCCGCTTCTAAGTAAGAGAAGCGGGGGCATTTGATTGGATATTTGAGAAATTCGACCCCAAGCGGGAACTGGCAAAAAACCAGATGTAGCTAATGCGGGCGTTGCACCCAAAATTCCAAGTCCAAAATCTAAAATCCAAAATCTAAAATCTAAAATCTAAAATCCAAAATTGATGAGGAGGAGCAAGCCGTGACCGTAGTAACAGATGTATTGAGGCAATCTGTGGTGGTGTTTTCTCAGAATTACCTACCGATGAGCCGTGTCAATATCAAACGGGCGATCGTACTTTTGGTAACAGGCAAGGCTGAACCTCTGGATTTTAGCATCGGCAACGGCTGGCTGGTGCGATCGCCCAGCACCAGCATCCACGTACCCGAACAAATCCGCTTGACTTTTGGTAACAGGGAACGCCTGTGGAAATTGCCCCCGGTCAATCGCCGGGAAGTTCTGCGCCGCGACGCTCATTCTTGCCAATACTGCGGTAGCAACCGACATTTGACGCTGGATCACGTCATGCCTCGATCGAAGGGCGGCCCGCATACTTGGGACAACGTGGTGACTGCTTGCGAACGGTGCAACTCTCGTAAGGGTTCACGAACTCCCATAGAAGCTGGAATGTCTCTGCGAACAAAGCCGAAGGCTCCCATACACCCCACTGTTGCTTTTGCCGAACTTTTTTGGCACGAATACCAAATTGGGGAATAGGGCATGGGGCATGGGGCATGGGCCAAACAGGTAATTGGTAATTGGTAATAGCTAATAGTTAATAGCTAATTCAGTCCTGTAATTGAAAAGGATTTTAGGTCCCAATAGCAAACTTTTCATTCCGACCTATCCGATGCCCAATTCCCAATTCCCAATTCCCGATGCCCAATTCCCGATGCCCAATTCCCAATTCCCGATTACCAATTTTCAACTTTCAATTTTCAACTTTCTATTCCAAATTTAGGGCTGTCAATATGCTGAAGTTGACTTACACTGAAACGGGCTTTAACCTGGAGCGTTTGGCTCAATCTCCCGAACAGTTAGTGGCGCTGCGAGTTGTGCTGGCTATGCGGGTTGGTCAAAGCATCAGCGTCGAACCGAGCACTGCGGCATTTTTGCTGCCCGCGAATTTGGTGGCGCTGTCTCTGTTGGAATCTGAGGCCCGCCGAGACGACAACGATGCGATCGACCTTTGTGTTGCTGATGCTGACTTTGTAGAAGTGACTCTGCGCGGTACGTGGATTTCTGGCGCGTCCTCCGGGGCCCACGGCGTGTTTGCGACTGTGTTGGGCGATCGGGCAGAGCTCTTGCTGCTCAAACTCTGGCTCGAAAGTCAGGCTGCTGCGGAGGTTGTCGGGGAAGTCGGCGATTAATATCGGATGTTGAACAAGGAAGAGGTTCGAGGGAAGAAGCAAGAGGGAAGAAGCAAGAAGGAAATATTTTCTTCATCTTTCACTCCCCCACTTTCTCCCTCGGACACTCCCCCACAAAAGACCATCTCCCCTCTGCCATAACCATTTGTGACAAGTTAAGAAAAAGTGCAAATTGTCAAGGGGGTAGACAAAAAAAGGTAAAATAGGATGAAACCT
>NZ_JAUBTO010000168.1:0-8502 GCF_036702495.1 Microcoleus sp. C2D2
AAGTTTCATCGGATACAGGTTTTTTATTTCTGGACGGATGAATCCGGGGGCTTGTATCCTGGATGCTTTCGGTCAACAGTCAACAGTCAACAATCACCTGACGGTGCAACCGGAATCGCTCTAATTTTCAATGAGAGGCTAAGCGAGCGACACAATACTAGCTCGATTGTAAGGCAACCTATTAGTCGGCAAAACTTCCAGATTAATTTGCAAGGAATCCAAAGCCGGATTTTGGGCCAGCACCTGTTGCGTCAAACTCTTATTAAGAATTTCCCAGAAATCCGTTTCATTGGGATAATTAGTCAAGAAATTGTCGATGCTTGTGTAAATCGGCACAAAGTCCGGATATTCATCCTGGGTAATTCCGGGTTTGTACTGATACTTGACATCAATATTGAGGTTATTCAAACCCTGGTGAGCGATCGAGTAATTAGGAATCTTAAAATCCCAGGCTTCACCTAATTTACCATCTTGAGTGCGAGTAACGGTACTGCTGCGCTCGTAAGGCAATCGGTTCGTCGGTAAAACATCCAAATTAACCGTCACCGACGAAATGGCCGGATTGTCAGCAAGCACTTTTTCGGTCAAATTTTTGTTAACAATTTCCCAAAAATCCGTTTCGTTTGGGTAGTTGACTAAAAAATTTTCAATACTCTTGTAAATCGGCACAAAATCAGGATACTGATAATTTTGAATCCCGTCTTGGTACTTATAATTTACATCAATATTCAGGTTGTTTAACCCTTGATGATTAATTGGGTAATTTGCTAATGTAAAATTCCATTTCTGCGTCAGTTGAGCATCGGACGGAAAGAAAGCAATTCCGATTGGACGCTGTAGCTTGCTGTCGGGAGGGACAAAAATAGAACTGTTACTCGACCCAGGATTTCCCGATATTGGCAGCGGTTCGTCAGTCTTGCCACTATACCGCAAAACAGCGCCGGCACCGTTAGCATTGGCGCGGTTGTCAAAGCCCACTACAAACAAATTGCCGATCGGCGAAAAAGCCAAACTACCTATATAATTGCTACTGGGCGAAGTATCAGTATAATTGGTAGATAAAACCTTGACCAATTCCCCACTTTTTAAATTGTAGCGCCTGATATCGTTAGCAAAATCGCTGACATAAAGGTCACCGTCAGCGGGCCCTATTGCTATTCCCAAAAGACTTGTAAATCCCTGACTGCGAGGCGAAGGATCGGGCGAAGCAAAGATACTTGACTCCCCGGTTTGCGGGTTGTAACGCAGCACCTGACTGGGGAAACTTGCGCTAAAATCTGGTTGACCGTTGGTCGCAACACTCCCCTCCGTTGTCACATACAAATTGCCGTCAGGAGCAAACAGTAAACCGTTCGGACCATTCAATCCTCCCGCTTGCTGATTTCCAGAAGCAAATACATCAATAAACTGTCCTGTTTTGCCGTTATATAGGAGAATTTGGTCGCTCAAAGAACTGGTGACATAAAAATTACCGTCAGAACCAAAAGCTAAACCGTAAGGGCGAGACAATCCGCCAGTTTCATCCGCCGCCGTGTTCGGATTATCACCGACAAACTTGTCAATAAATGCGCCAGTAATTCCGTCATACCGCAATACTGCAGATGCTGTCGGTTCTCCAGAATTTCCGGGCTTGTCGCCGCTAGTAACGTAAATGTCCGACTTATCATCGCCATTGCCATCTGGCCCAAAAATCATCGTATCTGGATTGGACAAACCGCCGCTTCCCGGTGGGATAAATTCGCCTAGAAAAGTGCCGGTATTGCCGTCAAACCGAAGTACATTATTTCCCCTACTATTGCTAACGAGGAAAGTTCCTTGAGGATTGGTGGGTTGAGTGCGAGTAACTTTGCTGGTGCGGTTGTAGGGCAAGTTTGGGCTTGGCAAAACGTTAAAATTAATATCAATTGCCGCCAAGGCAGGATTTTCGTTGAGGATATTTTGAGTCAAGTTTTTATTGACAACTTCCCAAAAATCATTTTCGTTCGGATATTTGGTTAAAAAGTTATCAACGCTATTGTAAATTTGCCGGAAATCTGGATATTCATTTGGGGTGATTTCCGGCTTGTACTGGTAACCTATATCAATATTTAGCTTGTTCAATCCTTGGTGATTAATTGCGTAGTCTTTCAAGGAAAAATTACCTTCTTCTTTGAGTTGACCGGAACGACTGCGAAAAACTGTACTTGTTCGATCGTAGGGCAATCTGTCTGTTGGCAAAACTTCAACTTGAATGCTAATATCTGTTAGAACCGAATTTTCATCAAGCACCTTTTCTGTCAATTTTTTGTTAACAACTTCCCAAAAATCTGTTTCGTTCGGGTAGTTAACTAGGAAGTTATCAATACTTTTGTAAATTGGCACAAAATCAGGATATTCGTTTGTGGTAATTCCAGGTTTTAAGCCGTAATCAACTTTGATATTTAGGGTGTTTAAACCTTGGTGGTCGATGGTGTAATCTTTAAAATTGAAAGCCCATTTTCCTGAAGGTAATAGAGAAGAAGTTCGGGATTGCGCGAGTTCTGGGCCGCCACCAGGATCGCCAACAGCAAAATCCATCCCTGTCAGTTCGTCTCTCTGAACTTTAGTGGAAACATCGGTCTGGGATTTTAGACTACTATCAAATTTAAGGTTGTCGCCTCCTGACGATGGGAGACCGAAGTCGGTGAATGGATCCAAAAGGTCGATCGCACTACCAGTCGCAGCGGCCGGCCAATCTGGTTTTTGAGTCAAATTATAGCTGGTATCAAACAAAACATTGGTATCACCGGCGGCAACTTGGCTACTCGGATTTAAGCTGTTGAACTTACTGCCAAATAAGTCTGGTATTTCTGCTGAAACACCCGCAACATTTCCCTGAATAGGGTTTTCTTCAAACAGTCCTGCTATCTTAAACATAAGCTATTTTTTGGGTACTCCCGCCACCGGAAATAAATTTGACTATATTAGTCGGGGATCCATGGGGGCCCAGAAACCGGGTTTGATGTGATAAACGATTAGACTTCGCCCGAGCCCGTACACGGGTGTAAAAAACCCGGTTTCGAGGAGTCGGAATGCGTCTGTGATATCAATTCCGGTTACACCGGAATGATGATCCGTTGGGAGTCGTCCGTCGTCCGTGGGGGAATGTGGAATTATTGACCTTGACTTTATCCTTCCCATGCAACCGGAAACGATATGAGTGTATATTTTACGGTTTTTCAAAAGAAAGTCAAATAGTCTAACAAGTACCTTATATTTTACAAATATTAACCTAAAATATGTCACCTTTCTCAATCACAGCCCTTTCGGCTTGTTCCACAAAAATTTGATTTTCCCTGTGGGGTGTTCTGCATTTATTAAACTGCTTTATTTCAATGCCGTATTCCCCACTCATCAAATCCTCTCCCCCTCTCCCCTTCTCGCCCTCGGATCCTCGAACACAATAGACAATCTAGGATGGTGCAGCAGCTTAACGGGCCCCACCCTAAAAATTCATGGGTGGAAGAAGCCCAAAAGCCCTCTACAGGACACGCCCCGCCTCCTGCAGCCTCAACGCTGCTGTGAGCTTATTTGTTCACGTCCGAGCTAAATTGTCTTAAAATATACAATAGGGTAAAGTGGTTCAGGGAGCACGCATATTAAAGACAGCCACTAATTTGCAATAATTCTTTACAATGCAAGTACAGCACAACGAGTTACTAGCCGCTAACTCTTCCCTGAAGAAAGGGCACCCAAAGGTCGGATAGAAGACCATAAAAATGGTGAACTTCACTCTTCGCCCGTAATGATGGTTCGTTGGGAGTCGTCCGTCGTCCGTGGGGGAATGTGGAATTATTGACCTTGACTTTATCATTCCCATGCAACCGGAGTAGTTTCTTCCTTCTGCTAAACGGGAAGTCCCCGCGCTCTACCTCTCCTCAGGTGAGCGTCGGGATGAAAGGCGCGTGAGTCAAGGGGTTTGATACCCCGCAGAGGAACAATTATCTTCGCTTTTAGAGGTAACCTTTAAGCTTCTTATCAACTCCCTTAAAACTTCTGTTTTTCCTCTTTCTGTCTCACTACAATATGATTCAAGCAATTCAAACTCCTTGTCCGAAAGCTGAAAAGTAATCTTTTTCATTGTATTTACTGGCTTATATATGGTACAATTATGTCATGATAACAGCCCATCAGTACAAATTACGCCCGAATAAAGAGCAAGCCAGTCAATTTGACGGTTGGCTAAGCTTGTTGCGTATGCAGTATAACTGGAGGCGGGCAGAGCAGTTCAACTGGTGTGAGTCCACTCGAAGCGCCGTGAATTCTTGCTCTCTTGTATCATGCAGTATCGCTCCAATAGTCCAACAACCTGACTATTATTGGCAGAAGAAAGACTTACTGAATACCAAAAAGCTATTCCCTGAATACGCAGGCATTCACTCTCAGGTATTGCTCAATTGCATTGAGAGAGTCAAGAAAGCTTTTGACAGGTATATCAAGGCGGATTCGTCAGGCAAGAGTTCTGGCAAGCTAAGATTTAAAGGTAGAGGCAGATCTCACAGCTTCACCTACACCCAGATGAAGCAGGACTGTATTAAAGGTAATCGCATCACATTGCCCAAAATTGGTGAGGTGAAGATTATCCTGCATTGTCCTATTCCTGATGGCTTCAAAATTCCAAGTGCGACTATCGTATTTGCTGCTGATGGCTACTATGTGACCTTAACTTTGCAAGATGAATTAGTGCTAGTAATTAGCCCTGATTTCTCTCCTGAAAAGGTAGTGGGCATTGATATGGGACTCAATGAGTTTTTGAATACCAGTGAGGCCGATACAGTGCCAATCCCTCAGTTTGCCTGGAAAGCGGGACAGGTCAAAAAGCGATTAAACAAGTCTGTTTCTCGTAAGAAGAAAGGCAGTAATCGCAGAGGTAAGGCGGTTAAACGTTTGTCAAGACATCATCAGAAAGTGGCTGGGCAAGGTAAAGATTTTCATTGCAAGACGGCAAAGCCATTACTTGAGAGGTACGACCTAATTGGCTTTGAAGACTTGAATGTAAAAGGTTGGGCGAAAACTAGGTTTGCGAAATCTATTCTAGATGTTGGTGGGAGTGAATTTCTAGCTATTGTGGCTTGCAAGACCCAAAGTGCTGGCAAGATGACTATAGCTGTGCATCCAAACGGCACAACCCAAAACTGTTCTAGTTGCGGTACTCGCATCCCTAAAACCATTGCCAACAGATGGCATAGTTGCCACCTCTGCGGTTGGGAATTGGTGAGGGATGTGAATGCGGAGATTAATGTTAAAAAATTTGCTGTCGGGCGGACAGTGATTAAAGCGAGCCTGTGTGTTTCCTATGTAGACGCAGGATTAGCTCAGAAGTCCACCCTAGACTGGTCTACGAGTTAGGGCGCTTGAGTCGTCACTCTCAGGCTTGTTCACCTTATTGGCAATCAGTTACGAGGAGATTTGACCCGCCGTGCTCCAACGCATCAAACAAGACTTAAAAAACGACCTGATCGCAGGTCTACTGGTAGTGATACCCTTAGCTACCACCATCTGGCTGACAATTACCATCGCCAGTTGGGTGATCAATTTTCTCACCAAAATTCCCAAGCAGATCAACCCTTTTGACGGACTCAACCCGATTTTGGTGAATCTGCTAAATCTCTTAGTAGGACTGGCTGTACCCCTGCTGAGCATATTAATCATCGGTTTAATGGCCCGCAACATTTTCGGCAAGTGGCTGCTAGACTTTGGCGAACGCCTGTTGCAGGCAATTCCCCTAGCCGGTTCGGTTTACAAAACCCTCAAACAACTGCTGGGAACCCTCCTCAAATCAAACGACAAATTTCGCCGCGTGGTGTTAGTGGAATATCCCCGCCGGGGAGTCTGGACTTTAGCTTTTGTGACCGGTACGATCGAGACTAACGATATGCCGCCTCACCTGTCGGGCGAAACCCCGATCGGCATTTTCATCCCCACGACTCCCAACCCCACCACTGGATGGTACGCTATAGTCCCGGAGGCAGATTTAGTCAATTTGTCAATGTCGATCGAGGATGCCTTTAAAGTCATCATCTCTGGTGGCATCGTCAACCCCAGCAACTCAGTTCCCGTAGCCCCGGAAAACATCAAGGGCAAAACGCTCGAACCCTTAGTATCCGAATCAAGATACCAGCCCGTCCCAGTCGAAGAAGAGTGAACCAAGGCTTCTTTAGTGGCCCGTAAGGCGGTGTAAACTTTCTCCATAGCAGATAATCTTTGGACAAAACCAGCCCAAACCGAGAAAGCCTACACTCAGAAACCCGGTTTCGAGCATAAATCTTGGGTTTGAGGGCGAAGTATCTGTAAACTACCCGCCGCTGGCGAGTCAGACGGCTGGTATTGTACCGCTTTTAGTTGAGTTTTCTGCTAAAGTTCAAGTCCGCGCGCGATCGAAAAACTTCCTAAATTCTCAATTGCTATCTAAAAACTGTCACTAACCCCACCCTAAAGGGATGGGGCTTGTAGGGAAACCAAGCCATAGGTGGAACACAAGCGCAAGTAGGACTAGACAACGGCCGAGAAGCCAATTTGAACTAACGCCTATGTGGCACTTCAAAGGATGTTATAGGCGCTATTCCTAACCCGTAACCACGACCTTAGTCAAAGTCGAAGGAAATTAAACAGTTAGGTTTATCGCCAAACAAACACCATGCAATACGTTCCTGTAGTAGACTGTGAGCAACGTCCTTTAATGCCAACAACACCCGCAAGGGCAGAGCGTTGGATTAAATCTGGAAAAGCAACACCATTTTTCCGTAAAGGGATCTTTTGTGTTCGCTTAAACGTTGAACCTTCAAATCGTCATACTCAACCCGTAGCAGTTGGAATCGATCCGGGTTCTAAACGTGAGGGGTACACAGTTAAATCAAAAGCTCACACCTACTTAAATCAGCAGTTTCATTCTGTTGATTGGGTTAAAGAGGCTGAAGAGACAAGTACAAATGCCAGACGTGCAAGACGTAATCGAAAAACACCTTGTCGCCAACCTCGTCAAAACCGTTCGCGTGGCCCGATTCCTCCGAGCACTAAGGCGCGCTGGCAATTCAAAATCCGAGTAGTCAAAGTTTTTGATACCATCTTTCCTCTCTCAGGTATTGGAATTGAGGATGTAAAAGCAGTGACCAAAAAAGGTTGTCACACGTGGAATACGTCATTTTCGCCTTTAGAAATTGGCAAAAAATGGTGTTATTCCGAGTTGGAAAGAATTGCACCGGTCACCCTATTTGATAGCTATACCGACACTTACTTAACCCGTCAAAGATTAGGTTTAAAAAAATCTAAGGCAAAGTTATCCAATGTTTTTGATGCGCATTGTGTCGATTCTTGGGTGCTAGCTTACCTGTTGGTAGGTGGCGATATATCACCAGAAAATATGGTGGTGATGGAATGTAAGCCCATCCGCATTTATCGCAGACAATTGCACGTTTTTAACCCTGGGAAAAACGGATATCGCCGTCCTTACGGTGGCTCCATGTCGCAAGGATTGAAGCGTGGGGGGATTGTCAAGCATCTATCGTATGGAAAGTGTTACGTAGGTGGCGAAGATGCGAAAAAATCTCGCTGTCTTCCTGCACAGTCTTGGTACAGGAAAACGCAATAGTCAAAACGCAAAGCCCACGGATTGTAAGTTTCTGGCTTACAACTCATGGCGAACTGTAAAGCCGTCCTAAAAGGACGGGGTTTCCCACCCATTTTTCTGATGAAAAAAGCCCGCGAAACAGCACGCGAACTCGCACTCCTCGGCATCAGCCAACTGCCGACGAATCCAGAACTGTTAGAAGCCAAGAAACTGCAAGATGTTGTCCTCGCCGCCATCCGCGCCCTGACAACAGAAGTTCAAGAAGCCCTAGAAGCAGCAGCATCCGAAGTGCAGCGGAGTAGCGACAAACTGCTTGCTAGCGAAATCCGCGCCGCCGATATACAAAGTTCTAGGGCAATGGTGCGGGAAGCAGTGGAACTCACCCAAACCGCGATCAACCGTCTCGGTTCAGCTATGGAGTTTCCAGAACTGATCCAGCTAGCCAACCAGCAAGATGTCCGCACCTATGCTGTGCAAATCCTGACGAAAGTCAGCGCCAACCGCGTTCAAATTGACGAATTGCTCTCGGAAGCGCTGGTAGACTGGCAAATAGAACGGTTGGCCCGGATCGATCGAGATATCATGAGAATCGCCATCGCCGAAATCCTATATCTCGGCCTAGCCGAACAAGTCAGCGTCAGCGAAGCCGTCCAACTCGCAAAACGCTACAGCGGCGACGAAGGACATCGCTTCATCAACGGAGTCCTCCGCCGAGTAGTCGATAAAATCAATGCAGAAGTTGTTAATCAGTAGTCCTTAGTCAGTAGTCATTGGTCATTAGTGATTGCCAATCCGCAATCGGCTCTACACTAGGGACTGAGGACTAAGGACTAATAACTATAGTCCTTAGTCAGTAGTCATTGGTCATTAGTGATTGCCAATCCGCAATCGGCTCTACACTAGGGACTGAGGACTAA
>NZ_JAUBTO010000168.1:8602-15957 GCF_036702495.1 Microcoleus sp. C2D2
GGACTAATAATTATTCTCTATTCCCCATAAACTATGGTATTTAATTGGTTTCGTCGCCAGTACAGCGAAAGCAAATCTTCAGAAAAAGAGACACCCCCCGAACAGCCCCAAGATGAGCCGGCCAAATCCGCACCGGTTGAGCCTCAAACAGATGCAACAGCAGAGGAAAGCTCTCCCGCTGTAGCCGAAGATTATCTCAATTGGGCTAAAGCTGCTTACAAAAATATTCAAAAACAGCAAAAACCCGAAACAGAAGTTTCCGAGACAGCAGGGTCCGAGGTGACAGCAGCCTCCACAGAAATCGCGACAGTTGCAGAAGTTGCAGAACCGACGACTATTGAAGCAAGGGAGGCTTACGAACTCGAACCAGCAACCACAGCACCAACTGTTGCAGAAGTTCCAGAAGTTGCAGAACCAGCGGCACTTGAAGCTACCGATGCGATCGAACTCGATGCAGCAGAGCCTGCAGAAATTGCAGAAACTCTGCAACCAACAGCCGGGGCGATCGACATTGCACCTATTGCTCAACAATTAGAAGTTACAGCAGAAAATATAGAAATTGCCGAACCTGCAACTGAGGTTGTAGAAACCGAATCACTGGCATCTGATGGCGCAGCAGCGGAAGCCCTGCCGTTTTGGGCCAGAGCTTCTGCCTCTCGGATGGAGCGCATCGAACGCCTCAAAGAAACCGCAATTGAAGAACCAGAGGCAATTGCAGCCGCCGCCGAGAGAGCGGCAATTATCGAAGAAATTCCCGGTTTCGCCTTTGACGAAGGCTTCCTGTGGTCTTCTGAAATCTTAGCCAGTCAAGGCCGCCGCCCAGACCAAGTATCGGTTGAAGAAATCACTTGGCTGCAAAAACTGCGGAAAGGCTTAGAAAGAACTCGCCGCAGCTTAATTAATCAACTAAAGGCGATCGTCGGTCAAGGCCCGCTCAATCAAGACGCGGTAGCGGAAATTGAGACTTTGCTGCTACAAGCCGATGTGGGAGTCGCAGCCACCGACATCATTATTACTCGCCTCCAAGAAAGACTCAAACAAGAAGTTCTGCCGCCAGAACAGGCTCTAGCCTACCTCAAAAGCATCCTGCGCGACATTCTCGACGCTCCCTGTGCCTCCACCGCCGCCGGCAATCCCGCCTACAGCCTGACATTTGCCCCGGAAAAAGACACTTTCAACATCTGGTTAATTGTAGGAGTCAACGGTGCGGGCAAAACTACGACGATCGGCAAACTAGCCCACGTTGCTCAAAAATCCGGCTACAAAACCCTGATTGCTGCCGCCGACACTTTCCGCGCCGCCGCCGTCGAACAGGTGAAAGTTTGGGGTTCCCGCAGTGGGGTCGAAATTATTGCCAACCCCGGGAAAAATACCGATCCGGCTGCTGTGGTGTTTGATGCGATCGCCGCCGCCAGCGCCCGAGGCACAGAACTGCTGATCGTAGACACCGCAGGCCGCCTGCAAAACAAAAAAAATCTGATGGACGAATTAAGTAAAATCCGTCGCATTGTAGATAAGAAAGCCCCAGGCGCTACCGTAGAATCTCTACTGGTCTTGGATGCCACACTGGGTCAGAATGGTTTGCGACAGGCAGAAGTATTCGCAGAATCGGCAAAATTAAGCGGAGTAGTATTGACAAAACTCGACGGTTCTGCTAAAGGTGGTGTTGCCCTAGCAGTAGTGCAGCAGCTCGGTCTGCCAATCCGGTTTATTGGAGTCGGAGAAAGCATCGAAGACTTGCGTCCGTTTTCTAGTTACGAATTTGTGGAAGCCCTACTCGATTTTAGATTTTAGATTTTAGATTTTAGATTGATGAGGTATCTGTGGTCGTCCCAATTTTTGGAGGCGGATACAGAGGTTCAAAATCTCAAATCCTTAACCTCAAACTACCATCGCAGGACTTGCGCCTCGCGCCACCCGGTGGCGAGTAAAAACTAAATATCTAGAAACAATACCTTTGTTCTGTTATTACTTGGTTGGGCTCAAAGCGCTCGTCATTAGCGTGTCAAATAAAGCTCAAATTTAGTATCAGTCTGCTGTCTGATTGCACAGTCTTCCCGATCCCCCTGGCGCCCCCCTGATAGTCGGGGGGCAGGAAATGGTCAAAGTCCCCGCAACGATTCGGGGACCCGCTGCGGTCGGTTGGGCCCCCCAAGTAAAGCAAGCGCCGTGGATTTAGGGGGATATAGACTCAGCTATAAACGAGATTTCTTAAGAATTTCAGACTTATAGCAACCGCCAAGACGGTTAGGACATTCTTAATCGCTGAAACCCTTGCTATTATTGCTTCTTCCTTCTTCCTTCTTCCGACGGACATCGGACTTCTGCTATAAGTTGATACCAATGTCCGGCGTGCCCAACTTACTTGCTCAAACCAAACTACTTGCTCGAAAAAAAACGGGTTTCTGTTCAAGTGGCCCGTAATATCGTTTCCGGTTGCATGGGTACGATCGAGTCAAGGTCAATAATTCCAGATTCCCCGACGGACGACTCCCGACTCCCCACTCCCTATCATTCCGGTGTAACCGGAATTGATATAAGTCCTCAATCCTTCCTTTTCCATCTAAGATAGAAAATCACAAATTTAATATGACTGCTGTGCCTTTGCCTCGCCCCTCACCTCAACCTGCTGACCGCCCTCCGGGTCGCAATTCCACCGATGCGACGCCAGTATTTGCCCTCAAAGAACTGGTGGCGCGTTTGCACCGATACCAGCACAACGTTCAAGATATGTTGGGTTCGCTGGGATTTGCCCTGCGCAGTTTTAACAATCTCAACCAATTTTTGGAGTTGGTGCCTTTGGTGGCGACTCGCGTTACTGACGCCGACGGGGGAGCTTTAGTGCTGTTTAAACCCAACGGTCAAGTCAGGTTCCAGCAGTTGCACTGTCAGGAAGGACGGCAGTGCCAAGATATGCGAAAAGCGCTGGAAATAGCCACCAGGCAAGCTACAGCCGGTGCGGGCGCGAATGCTGCATCTTTTTCGGAAACCTCTGGGCAAACCTCTAGTCTCGACCTGCAAGTCGGCCGTTATTTGGGTCCGGATGTTCATTTGTTTGGGGCGCCCATTTTACTTAAGAATTTGGAATGCGGACGGCTTTATGTTTTTAGCAGTGACCCGCAATATCTCTGGACTCCCAGCAGACAGAAATTAGTTCGGTTGGTGGCGGATCAAACCGCCGTGGCGATTTGCAAAGACGAACTTACTGTTAAGTTGGCTGAAAAAGACCGCTTAGACAGAGAGTTAGAAATCGGGGCGGAAATTCAATTGCGGCTGCAACCCCGCAGTTGTCCGAAAATTCCCGGCCTTGACGTGGCCGCCCGCTGCCAAACTGCTAGCAGAGTCGGCGGAGATTATTATGATTTTATTCCCGCTGACTATGACCCGATCGGCAAGGAAGATGAGGGGGAACACCCCCCATCCCTGATGAAAAATCTCAAGTCCAAAATCGACAAGGGCCGCTGGAGCATTGTGATCGGCGACGTGATGGGCAAAGGAGTGCCGGCTGGCCTGCTGATGACGATGACACGGGGTATGCTGCGGGCCGAGGTTTTGAACCGCCACTCGCCTGCGAGAATTTTGCAACATTTAAACCGGGTAATGCACGCGGATTTGGAAAATTCCCACCGTTTTGTGACTCTGTTTTATTCGGAGTATGACCCGAAAACTCGCGTTCTGTCTTATAGCAATGCTGCTCACCACCCGCCTTTGCTGTGGCAAGCTGCAACTAATTCGATTCTTCAGCTCGATACTTTGGAGGGAATGTTAATTGGGCTGGATGCTGATTCTCACTACCAAGAAGCGCACGTTCAATTGCAGCCAGGAGATACTATTATTTATTACACAGACGGATTTACGGATGCTGCTAATCAAAGGGGCGATCGGTTTGATGAGGATAACTTGACCTCGGCTTTTCAGTGGGCCTGTCAAAATTATCAGCATTCTGAAGAAATTTTGGATTATTTGTTCGATCGGGTTCACCAGTTTATCGGCATCGGCAATCGCAATGAAGATGACATGACACTGGTTGTACTTAGGCTAACAGCTTTAACAGGAGAAAATCACCATGATAGTTAATTTAATCCCGGAAATTACTGCTGGGTTAACCAGCTCGATTAATTGGAACGATGCTGCTCACGTGTTAGTTTTGAAATCTCATTTGAGTTGGACGGTGCTTTTGGGTCAAAGCTACGACATTTTTGCGGATGTCCAGAAAGCTTGGAACAATTTTGTTTCGACTGGTCAAATAGGAGCTTTTTTTATAGGTATTTTTATTGGCTGGTTCCTTAAAGGGATTATTCCTTAGAGTTCTTGTCTTTGAAGGTATCGGGAACGGATTAAAAAGGTTTTTAGCCAAAACTTTACTTCTTTCGGATGCAGCAAAAGTTTCACAATTTTGTAGTCAAGACTTCAGTTTTTTATGGTAAACAGATGTATAAAAATTTGGTAGTCAGGACTTGAGTTTTTTATTGCCGAATTTGGGAGGGAGGACTTGAGTCCCGACTACAAACCGGAGGAAGGACTAAAGTCTTTGCTACAAATGGGTTTTTATAGACTTCTGCAAGAGATATATAATCTAGTTTTAGCTTGAGCAATGACAACACAACAAAAAACTTGGAGTCAAAGATTTGAATCGGCGCTGCACCCGGCGATCGCCCGATTCAATGCTAGTATTGGCTTCGATATTGAATTGATTGAGTACGACTTGACGGGTTCTGTCGCTCACGCTAAAATGCTGGCAAAAACGGGGATTATTTCCGCAGCAGAAGGCGAACAGTTAGTCAATGGTTTGGAACAGATCCGCGAGGAATACCGCCAAGGGCTTTTTGTGCCGGGAGTTGAAGCAGAAGACGTTCACTTCGCTGTAGAGAAGCGGCTGACGGATATCGTGGGGGATGCGGGGAAAAAGCTGCACACGGCCCGATCGCGCAACGACCAAGCAGGTACTGATACTCGGTTGTATTTGCGCGATCGCATCGCATCCATTCGAGATCGATTGCGGGAATTTCAAGGGGTTTTGCTCGACATTGCCGATCGTAACGTGGAAACTTTAATCCCAGGTTACACTCATTTGCAGCGCGCTCAGCCGATCAGTTTGGCTCATTACCTGTTAGCTTATTTTGAAATGACCGATCGCGATTGGGAACGTCTCGGCGATATCTGCAAGCGGGTGAATATTTCGCCTTTGGGTTGCGGCGCGCTGGCGGGGACGACTTTCCCGATCGACCGACATTATACTGCCGAGCTCTTGCAATTTGACAAGGTTTATGCTAACAGCTTAGATGGAGTGAGCGATCGAGATTTTGCCATAGAATTTCTCGCAGCCGCTAGCTTGATTATGGTTCACCTGAGCCGGTTGTCAGAAGAAATGATTTTGTGGTCTTCTCACGAATTTGGATTTATTACGCTCAATGATAGCTGCGCTACGGGTTCTAGCATCATGCCCCAGAAAAAAAATCCCGACGTGCCGGAGTTGGTGCGCGGCAAAGCGGGGCGGGTGTTCGGTAACTTGCAAGCCTTGTTGGTTGTAGTGAAGGGACTTCCTTTGGCCTACAACAAAGATTTGCAAGAAGATAAAGAGGCTTTGTTTGATACCGTGAGAACGGTACAGGGTTGCTTGGAAGCAATGACGATTTTGCTGCGGGAAGGAATCGCGTTTAATGGCGCGCGCCTCGCCGCGGCTGTTACCGAAGACTTTTCTAACGCTACAGACGTAGCAGACTACTTGGCTGCCAAAGGCGTTCCCTTCCGGGAAGCTTACAACCTCGTCGGCAAAGTCGTCAAAACTTGCCTCTCGGGGGGCAAACTCCTCAAAGATTTGACACTTGAGGAGTGGAAAGACTTGCACCCAGCCTTTGATACAGACATTTACAGCGCGATCGCACCTCAGCAAGTGGTGGCGGCTCGCAATAGTTACGGGGGTACCGGGTTTGAACAAGTGAAAAAATCACTTATCGCTGCGCGCGATCGACTAGCCTAAACATCGTTGAATTATTGGACAAATTCCGGGTGGCTATCTCTCCTTAGAACGATCGTGTCTTCCACTCTGGTTCTAAGTTCGGCAGATAGCCTCAGCAATTAATCTTTGGAGTTTAGACTAAGCACAAATTGACTCAGCATGAGCTGAGTGGAAAAAATGGTTGATCAGCGAGAGGTTCTCAAGGTTAACTTACCAATTTTGTGGATTTTTGGAACCGACCTTTACCCTTTTTGACCACAGGATAGCGGCATCTTCGGGTGCGAGGTTTTCCCGTTTGCCATCCATCCGAGTTTCCTCGACGTTTGGGAGCAACAGTGGGAGTCCCAATCTTGATTAAAAGTGGAAGCATTGATTGTGCAACCCTGACCGGGGTCAATTCAGGTAGAGACTTTTGCCAGGGCAAACGAATTTCTCTGACGACATCTTTAGCTAACCATAATTGCCAGGTTAGTAAAGGCATCAAATCACTCTATCGAGAGCACTGTTCTGGGGTACTCAACTTCGGCGAGCCGTCCAATGTAAGGTTTGTTTAACTAACCGATACCAATGCTCGATGGTAAAACGACGCAGATATAGTTGCCAAATTTCAGCCAGAGATGGCATTTGGATACCAACCCACACTAACCATAAAGGTTGACTATTTAATCGACCCGTTACAGTTTCTAAACGTTCGACTAAAATTAGAGTCATTGGATGTTTGGGACTGCCTCGAAAGTGCAAGTCATCCCATTTTCACGGGCCGAATTTTTCCGAGTTTTGGCTCAACAGATTCCAGAGTTTGTTCGGGTTCCCACCAGCTTAGAGTGTCGTTAAGCTTAAACTGGTTCCCATGAATTCTTGGTCTTCCTTTACCACTATAAGATAGAGGTGCTGACCACAAACAACGAGAGCGAACGAATACGCATCACTTTATCGGCGGCGATGGCTGCGGTTGCTTTAACCAGAGGCGCACACCCATACTCACTGTCAAATAAAACAATCGGTCTATTCTGAAGATATTGGCACACTTGCGCCAATTGTTGAGCGCCTTTACCGATTGGGTTGTCCCAACTCGTAATACGTTCGTGTCTCAAAGGCAGCGCCCAACTGCCACTACTTTCAGGTATCCAGGCAATCGTACTATATCCTTGACCGATGCCGACAGGTATGCCGTGAGGTAAGGCCGTGGGTTGATGTTCATAGGTGCGTTCTTTGAGGGTAGGTGCATGGGGTCTTAACCACGCTGTATGATCGATCGCCAATACTGGACGTTCTACTTGTGACATCTGTTGGATGTACAGTTGCATCAACTTTTTTCGGTCTGGGCTACAATCTTGCAGGGCTTCGTAGACGCTTGACCATTCACGTCGAAATAAAGGACTGAGGGCCTCATCTC
>NZ_JAUBTO010000169.1:0-15865 GCF_036702495.1 Microcoleus sp. C2D2
CTTTATATTCTACCATGCTGTGCCTAGATTGTGAACCTTCTTTTTTGCTGTTACCCCGATTTATTGAGCGGATACGATTAACTCATAAATTGAATGTTGCCAAGTACATCTAATTATTTGCTAAAAAATGCTGCCGTCCCTGTGTCTCTCTCTGAGACGCAATCGATCGCACTTCACCCCAATCGGGCCTCCGTCAGACACACTGGCGAAGGTGTGTGTTTGGTGGATGTGGAAATTGCAGCGGGTACGATCGCCCAAATTATCCCAGCAGGTACAAAACCTGTATCCTCCTATGGAGATATCCCAGTTGTAGATTTGCAGGGCGGCTTAGTTTGGCCTTGTTTTGTGGATATGCACACTCATTTAGACAAAGGCCACATTTGGGAACGATCGCCCAATCCCGATGGAACTTTTGGCAGCGCGATCGAAGCAGTGCAGGCTGACGCTCAAAAAAACTGGAATGCAGACGATGTTTACCGGCGAATGGAGTTCGGACTAAAGTGCAGCTACGCCCACGGAACCAAGGCTATCCGCACTCACATCGACAGCGCGGGCGAACAGGGAACCGTTAGTTTAGAAGTATTTGAAGCGCTGCAAGCCGGATGGGGCGATCGGCTGATCTTGCAAGCAGTTTCCCTGGTTTCCCTCGACTATTTCCTGACACCTGCAGGCGAAAAATTAGCCGATCGCATAGCCCAAATGGGCGGCATTCTCGGCGGATTTGCCTATATGAATCCCGACTTAGACAAACAACTCGATCGAGTATTTGCCTTAGCCCAAGAACGAAATTTAAACCTCGACTTCCACACCGACGAAAACGACGATCCAGATTCAGTAACACTGCAACAAGTAGCAAAAACCGCCATCAGCCATCAATTTTCCGGTCAAATCATCTGCGGCCACTGCTGTAGTTTAGCCGTACAACCGCCAGACTTAGTAACAGAAACCCTCGCTTTAGTCAAGGCAGCAAATATTGGCATTGTCAGCTTGCCGATGTGCAACCTTTACCTGCAAGATCGACAATCTCAGGCTACACCGCGCTGGCGGGGAGTGACCCTACTGCACGAACTCAAAGCAGCCGGAATTCGGGTTGCAGTTGCTAGCGACAATTGCCGCGATCCGTTTTACGGATTTGGCGATCACGACGTTATGGAAGTCTTTAATATGGCAGTCCGCATCGCCCATTTAGATAGGCCTTGGGGGGATTGGCCCTGTGCAGTGACAAAGACTCCAGCCGATTTAATGGGATTGCCGAATTTAGGACGAATTGCAGTTGGTTTACCAGCAGATTTGATTTTGTTTAAAGCGCGGAATTTCAGCGAATTGTTATCTAGATCGCAAGGCGATCGCGCAGTTTTGCGACAGGGTAGAGAAATTGATACAACTTTGCCCGATTACCGCGAACTAGACGACTTGTTACGAATTTAAATCTGACATCCTGCACCAATCTCAAGAACAGATCCGAAAGTCTGTTCCACAAAATTTTCTTACTCGTTACTAGGCTCTGCCTGGTAACGTATATCCGGAGGCTCTGCCTCCAATTTACTCGATCGCAATGCGAGGCAGAGCCTCCAGATATCGGTTCCGAGGCAGAGCCTAGGAACCAGTTAAACGCGCACTATAGATTATCACCTAAGCTCCCTTCTCTTTTCTTCCTTCGCGTACTTCGCGTCTTCGCGGTTCGTTCAATTTTTTTTTTCAACAAGCATTTAGCATTGCTATCTTGTGAATTTGCAACTAATTTGATATAAATATAAAAGCTAATTCAATCGAGGATGTTTTAAGTGAAAGCAGTTATTTTATTGTCGGGAGGGCTGGATTCCTCAACTGTTTTGTATCAAGCCAAAGCCGACGGCTGCGAGTGTTACGCTATTTCCTTTGACTACAAGCAAAGACATCGGCGGGAGTTGGAATCAGCGCGGGCGATCGCACTTTCGGCCGGTATTAAGGCACATCAGATCGTAAACTTTGACCTCACACTGTGGGGCGGTTCGGCTTTGACGGATAATCAGATGGAATTGCCGATCGATCGCACTCTCGCAGAAATGTCTCAAAACATCCCCATTACCTACGTTCCAGCTAGAAATACGATCTTTCTCAGTTTTGCCCTCGCCTACGCCGAAACTCTAGAAGCTCAGCGAATTTACATCGGCGTCAACGCTTTAGATTATTCCGGCTATCCCGACTGTCGCCTCGATTATATCCAAGCCATGCAGGAAGTATTTCGGTTAGGAACAAAGCAGGGAAGGGAAGGAGAAGCGATTAATATTGTAACACCTTTGATCGAACTTAAAAAAACAGAAATTATTCAATTGGGCAACAAGTTAGGAGTGCCTTGGGAACAAACTTGGTCTTGCTATGCAGGCGGCGAAACGGCGTGCGGCCTTTGCGATTCTTGTCGGCTGCGGCTGGCTGCTTTTGAGGAATTGGGCTTGAAAGATCCGGTGCCTTATGCTTAAATATAACTTACGCATGGGTGGTCAGAAACCTGGTTTTTTCGAGTCTCTTGGCTTCCGCCCGCCGAAACGGTAAAAAACCCGGTTTCTAAGCATCGCAGTGCATCCAGCTAGAATTAATTGAGACTTGGTATAGGAATTGTTTGATTTTAAAATGAGAATTTATATATGAATTATTCCGATTTGGCTAGCCTTACTGGATTGGGTAATACCAGATTGATGCAAGCTCGCTTTGCTCAATGTGTTGGCGAGCAAACTGAATTTGGGATAATCTTGATAGATATAGATGGATTTATATATTTTAACGATCGCTATGGTCATAATGAAGGCGATGAAAAGCTGAAACAGATTGCTAAATTGATTTGCCAAAATTTACCGGATGGTATTGATGTCTTTAGAGCTGGTGGAGAGGAATTTATGATTATTATAATTAACTTGAAGATGGCAGAAGTTGTCTTACTAGCAATGCGAATTTGTAAAGCAGTTAATCAGAATTTTTCTCATCTTCCTCCATTGCGACGATTTTTTTGTATGAGGGATAACAGTTATGTAGAAGTTTATTTTCCCTTGACAGTATCTTGTGGGGTAGCTTTCTATCCGAAGGTGTAGATTATTCCACTCTGTATCGGTCAGCAGAGAAAGCAGCAATAAGAGGCGGCAAACGCTTATATGGTGGTGTTGTGGGTGTAGCGATGAATTTATACAGTTCTTGTTTTTTGCCTCCGACGCAGAACAAAACTAACGATTCCCAAATCTAACAAAATCGAGAATAATCGACTTAAACAGTTCGCAGATATTTCCTTGACTTCTTGCTTGAGGAAATACAGCCGTTTGGGGATACTAATTTCGCTATTACCAACCGACATTACCAAAAAGACTTGAGAATTGGCAAGCGTGTTAATTTACGGTTACAATGCTCAACCTTAGATAATTTAGTACGCAGCGACTTCGAGCGAGTAGATTATGTAGGTATTAGCTAAAGTATTCTCAAGTAGAAAATTTCGCCACACCTCTCAATCCGCTATTCTTTCGATTTTTTCCCACAACTTCCCCATCCGCTGCTGCAACTTTACTCAAAGCTCGATCGCCCGCCGCCTCTGACAGCAAATGGATTTGAATTTGATCCAACCGCGGCCCGCACACAGAAACAACCGTAAGTTCCACATTTTCGCCGCCCCAAACTTCCCCAACAGCCGGCATTCTTTGCAACTGATAGCTCAGAAAACCTCCGACGGTCTGATATTCGTCACTTACTGGCAAATCCAAATTCAATATTTGATTCACATCATCTACATTTAACTGCGCTTGCACTAAAAAAGTGCGATCGTCCAATACTTGCAAAGCAATTTCTTTACTGTCGGACGACTCGTAGCTGCGGCCGATAATTTCCGCAATCAAATCCCTCAGCGTCACTAAACCGGAAATGCCGCCAAATTCATCAACTACGATCGCAATTTCTTCCGACGAACTCTGCATCAAAGGCAGCAGTTCCCCCAGCAGCATCATCTCCGGCACAAACCTCACCGAACGCATCCAAGTTACAATTGGCGTGTCGGGAGATAGCAAACCTTGAGCTAGGGGTTTGGCAAGTTGTTTGAAGTCAATAATGCCGATAATGTCGTCTAAAGAATCTCCCGTCACGGGATAGCGGGAATGGTGGGAAATGGCCATTTCCTCGAGCAAAGTTTGAAAGGTGGCCGTCTTGGGAAGTGCGACAATGCTAGGCCTCGGCACCATTACTTCTTCTACCCAAACTTCGCCAAATTCAAACACGTTGTTGAGCAATTCTCGCTTTTCTGCTTCCAAGCCGCTTGATTCGCTGGAAGTAGCTATAATTAATTGCAGTTCTTCGGGAGTAACCGGCCGGTGCCTTAGGTCGTGTTCGATGCCCGCAAACCGCAACAGCGATCGAGTTGATTGATTGAGCAACGAAACAAAGGGATTGAACAAACGGGAGATCAATAAACTCGGAGGCCCTAAAGTTCTCGCTAGCTGTTCGGAATACAGTAACGCTACAGATTTGGGAAAGAGTTCGCCGAGTACGATTTGCAAGTAAGCTAGCAAGAAAAAAGTTACTATTGATAGGCTAAAAGAATGGGCGATCCCAGACTTGATGTAAGTTGGCAGCGGCAAATAGCCGATCGCAAATTGGACTAGCACGGCAATCGTATCTTCTCCAATCCAGCCGAGAGCTACACTAGAAAGAGTGATTCCCAACTGCATTGTCGAGAGCAATCGCTCGATACTTTGCTGCAAAGATTGCACAGTTTGAGCTGCCACGTCGCCGCCATCCACTAACTGATTGATGCGCGATCGGCGTACCGTCACCATCGAAAACTCAGCCGCCACAAAAAAAGCATTAATCGCAATCAGCAACAGCACTGACAGCAACCGCGACAGCACCTCTGTCAAAGTCATCGCGGGTAAATCAGATATCTCCTGCACTCTCGCCCCTAAAAGTGACACAATGCTCCCTACAACAACTTTCTCGATCGAACCTGAGAATCCGTCTGGAGGTTTTGTCTCCTTTTATCTTACTTCGCCACTGGAATGCCAGATATTTGCAGCTGCAGTTTTTGACCTGGATAATCTGTCAGCGTCAGCGAAACTTCTTTAGCATTTTCCAGCAAAGCTGTGGGAATACTCACCGTACCGTAAAACACCTGCCCGTTGGGGGGGAGTTCCGCCGGCAAATCTTCGGCACTCGCGCTCAGGGCCCGGCCGCGATCGTCGGTAACGTTCAAGAAACTGTAGAGAAACCTCACAGGTTGGGAGCCTTCATTTTTCATGCTCACGTCTAGCAGCATGGAATTGCTGCGCTGACTGGCCGCGCTCACTTCCAAGGTTATTCCCCCGTCGCGACTGTTGAGGGGAAACTTGGCGCTGGCATTTGGCGCCACCGGTTTTTTGGCCGTGGCTGATTTAGAGCTTGCCTTGTCTGCTTTAGTATTTGCCCCGGCCGTTGTTTTGTCTGGATCGCGACCTTCTACCCGCGCTTTGACGGTTGTGAGAATGTCTTTTTCTTTCAAAATGCTCACTTGGTCTTTGCTAGCCTGAGTTCCCTGCTTGCCGCTGCCAGCATTGTTGCTGGGGCGAATATCGGGTTGAGTCGTTCCTTTCAAGGCTTCGCGACCTATAGTAAATCCCCAAACAGAACTCGTCACGCCTGCTCCAAACATCAGAGCGAGCAGAATTAGAGTCAGCACTACCGTCGAATTCACTGCCATTGCCTATAAGTTTATGCCGAGTCATAGAAACTGCTTTGTCGGGTCGATCGGCTCGCCGTCTAGTGGCTAACAGGCGATCGGAACTCAGCAGATCTAAAGATTTTGATTTTTGTTCTCTAGTTCTAGCACGGACTGAGAAATTATGTTATCATTCATTCTTAGTTAGATCGAACAAATCGATTTAACGGCAGTTGGCCGAGCGGTTTAGGCAGCGAACTCATAATTCGCCCCAGGCAGGTTCAACTCCTGCACTGCCGATGTGACATTCTCCCACACCAAATCAAAGATTATGGTATGGGCTTCCCAACATCACTGCTGGGTTTTCCTAGTTTTTCCCTTGCGGGATTTCGCCTCTGACCTTGACTGACTTTCGTCAATCCCCGGCAGACCGACTGCATAGGCATTTTCTATTCCGCAAAGTCCTTGCGTACTAATGAGTTCTAAACCACGCAACCTAATAACTTCGGATGCTGCGTGATCTCTATCGGTTTGATATCCGCACTCACCACATTTATGAACTCGTTCGGAAAGCTCTTTTTTACCCGTATGCGTGTTGCACTCGACGGGCAAGTTTGAGACGTTCCATCTGGATTGACGCGACAAAAATAGATTTGATGCTTCTTGGCGACCCACTCCAACCGATTGAGAAATTGACCAAAAGCAGCATCCAAGGTATGTTTTCTCAACATCCCCCTGGACATCGCTTTCAAGTTCAAGTCCTCAACAAAGACCATCCCAATACCTTCCTTGGTACACAGATGGTTAGCCAGTTTGAATTGCCAATCCTTCCGAACTAGCGCTGCGGTGGTTGTGGAATCTGGCAACCTTGATTCGAGCTTTCTCACGGTTCTTAGAACCCTTTTTCGTTCTGGCATACTTACGTTGCAGCAATTCCAGCTTGCGGTACAAAGATGTCAAGAATCGGGGTCTAGCAATAAACTCTTTATCCGAGGTTGTCAAAAACTTGGACAGTCCCAAATCGATACCCAGCGCATCGACCTGGGGTTGAGCGTCAGGTATCGACATATCAGACTCAATTGTCACGACAACTTCCCATCTATCAGCTTTTCTCAAAACCCATGCTTGCTTAACCACAAACCCCTCTGGGATAGGTCGATGCAAGTTGATAGGCATCTTCCCAAGTTTGGGCAAGCTTATCTGCCATCCCGTAATAGGATTGGTTTTGAATTGAGGAAACAGCATGGACTTGATTTGTCCAAACTTCTTGAAGCGAGGAAAGCTTGCGCCCCCGCGACTGAAAATAATTCCAAGCATCATGCAATCTACGAATAGTAGTTTGCAGAACTTGAGAAGGGGCTTCGCCCAACAACGGGAACTTTTTCTTCGCTTTGGGAAGTTCGTTCTGTTGAGCGTAATAGGTAGGGAATGGCTTGTCGGCTGGAATTATGTATTCTCTCTCCAGCGAACAATAGTCCAAACTACATTTACGCGAATTGACCCAATCTTTGATTTCTCGCAAAGCGTAGTTATAAACCTTGCGAGAAATTTCCAACCAATGAAGCATCGTTTCTTCTTGGCTGGCGTCGGGATAAATTCGGTAGCAGTAGTTCACGATCAGAGTCATGCAATCTAGTCTAACACAGAATTGCCAATCTATAAATCTATACCTGCTACCGATTTTACGCCTGATTGACCGGATCGAATCGGTGTGGGGGTGTCCATGTATCCCAACACCAAATCAAAGATTATGGTGTGGGACTTATTGCTCCCCCAGACCCCCTCGAATAGTTAAAATAAATCAGGACGCTCCGCGCGCTGGCTAGAAACCTGGTTTCTACGAAAATTTTGCGACCAGTAACAAAAAATATACGAAGAAACCGGGTTTCTGAGGTCGCAAGTGCGATCGCGAACTAGACACTTGGTCGATCGACTCGCTCCTGAGATCGCACTACACTCCAAAAATGATTATTCCGATCGTCGGTCAACGATCTCAACCCTTAATTAACTCCACTCCGTCGCGCCCGTCGAGCTCTTGAACGTAAACCTTAACTTGTTCTTCCTTTGCAGTCGGCAACTTTTTACCCGTAAAATCCGGCTGAATCGGTACTTCTCGGTGGCCGCGATCGACTAATACCGCCAACCAAATTTTCTCCGGCCGCCCGTAATCGTTTACCGCATTCAAAGCCGCTCGAATCGTTCTGCCTTTATATATAACGTCATCTACCAACACCACGGTTTTGCCCGTCAAATCGAAAGGAATTTCTGTTTTAGCCGGTGTCCGCATCGCAACTCGATCCAAGTCATCTCGGTAAAACGTAATATCCAAAGCGCCCACGCCTACTTTGACTTGTTCGAGGACTCCAATTTGATCTGCCAACATTTGAGCTAAAGGCACTCCTCTACTATGAATCCCCAACAGCACTAACTCCGAGGGGTGCCCTGATTTTTCGACAATCTGGGAAGCGACGCGGGTGAGAGTGCGCCTCACTTCATCCGGCGATAAAATTTCGATAATTTTAGTCATTGCTTGCTGCGAGCTAATTGTTGGCTGTTGGCGGATCGAACAATTTTAGATTTTAGATTTTAGATTTTTGATTGACTTGACAGATGAATCTGGGGGTTTGAACTAAGGTCAAAACTTTTTTTTGCTTCTGTCGGTGGCTGATATCTCTCGAATGCTGGAGTTACTCTGAACGGATGAAAAGCAGATGCCCAGATTGCAATGCGGCAGAGCGCGAACAATGACAGAAATACGTTATTTATGCCTCCTGGACTGTTCGGGTGAGGTCATCAGTTAGCGACTCAAACATAATAAGGTATAAAAAAGCAATGATAGTCCCAACCAAATCAGAAAGCAATACCGAGTTAATTGCAATGCTTGGCAAATTTGCTCTTGTGCGATGGGGTGAATCGGCTCGCCTAACAGCGGTTTGTGTTTGAGAACTCCACGATAGGAATTTGTACCTCCTAGTTGCACTCCCAAGATGGCGGCGTAGGCGCATTCGCTCCAACCGGAATTGGGACTGGCATCTTTAACAGCATCTCTCTGACAAATCTGCCAAATGTAAATCGGTTTGCCAGATATAAGCGCTAAAGTAATCACTGTTAACCGACAAGGAATCCACGTCAGCACGTCTTCGAGTTTGGCGCTAAACCATCCTAAATCAGTGTATGGCGCTTCTTTGTAGCCGACAGTAGAATCTAATGTGCTGGCTGCTTTGTAAGCGATCGCCAAGGGGACGATCGCACTTGCCCACATCGAGTTAGGATCGATCTGGCGATCGGTAACACTTAATAATAGATGCGGCCCAGCGATCCCAACTAAGGCATAAAATAGCGGTGCTGTCACACCATCGACTGCATTCTCTGTTACAGTTTCTAACAATGCTCGCAGAATTTCTGGCTCAGATAAGTTTTCGGTATCCCGACCGACGTAAAGGCTCAACCGTTCTCGCGCCTTGACTACATCTCCAACATTTAAAGGTGCTAGCACGTCTACCGCAGCCGCCCTCAAACTGCGACCGGCAAAACAGCTTGCCAGCAAAATGGTTTGTAGGGCTATACCTAAAACAGGATGCACCCAACTAGCAGCTTGGACGATCGACCAACTGACAGTATAACTGCCTAGAATCAGCCCGATCGCTAGTATTGTACCAGCACATCGTAGCAGCAGTTTGTGCCGGGATCCAGCGGGACGATCGCCCGCAGGAGGCATTTTCCCTGGGGGATTATTCCATATATTAAAGACAAATCGAGTATAGCGGTCGATCGCCCAACCCATCGCCTGCACTGGATGCGGCCAACCCCAAGGATCGCCGATCGAATAATCTAATACCGCAGCTAAAATCAAAACAGCAAATTCATCCGGCATCATTATATATTGTGTCAAACTTGATAGTCCGTCAATCGATTTTAGATTTTAGATTTTAGATTTTAGATTTTAGAATTGAAGAAAGCGACCCCACCGATCGATCCGGGGGCTTGCTCGCGGGAGCGAGGAGCTTTTTTCTCGCTCCACGGATGAATCCGGGGGCCCGAACCATCTTCCTTGATTGTCAGAGCAGGAGCGCTCGCAATGGTAGCGCAGGTTTTAACTACTCCTACCCTTGCGGACGCAAGATTTTTGAGCTGCAATTTTAACTGCTGAGATTACTTTCGTCGCGGAGCAAGTGTACGTTCTGCTCCCAATTAACACCGTCAAAGGGTAGGATCTGAAAGTGTTCGATGGCATAGTCGTCAAGACAGCGGACGTTGACATCGAAATGCTCGGGATGCGATCGGGGGCGATAGAACGAGTGAATGCCGCAAATTCGGCAGAAAGTATGTTGAGCAGTTCCTGTATTAAATGTATAGGTTGTCAAAACATCTTCGCCACGCTTGCAAGGTAAAACGTTCCGGCGGCACAATGAGGTGCAAAAATCCTTTCTTTTTACATATAGAGCAGTTGCAATCAGATGCTTCGTGTTTGTCAACGGCGACAGGGAAGCCGACAGCACCGCAGCGTGTGCCGCCAAAGTAGGTAACAAGTGTTGCGTCCATATGTGCTTGCTGCCGATCGAATGAATGAACTTACCATTTAAATGATAAAGCTAGTTTCTTCCCCAAGAGCCGCTTGCCAACTGCGGACATCATAGTATAAGTCTTCGAGGGAAATACTGTACAGCGCTTCGGCAAGTTTTTTGTGCAATCGGTTCCACAAACTGAATGTTACCCAGTCCTCTGCTTGCGTCGCGTCGGGAAAATGTCGAGGTAAAGGTTCAATAGTTTCACCTACAGCCTCTAAGATTTGTCCTAAAGAGATTTGAGCGGGCTGGCGGGCCAATTGATATCCTCCTTGGGAGCCCCGAACAGATTGGACTAAACCGGCTCGTCGCATTTCAATCAGCAATTTTTCTAGATACGGAGCCGGTAACTCCTGTCGCTTCGCTATCGATTTCACCGATGTCGGGCCAAAGCGAGGTTGCAAACTTAGATCCAGTAGTGCTTTGACACTGTAGTGTCCGCGTGTGGTTAACTTCATGGGATTTTAAGAGCGGGGCAAATATTCAGCTAGCTGATAGCTGATAGCTTATGCTACCGAGTTTAGAGATTGCTCGCCGAAGCTGCAGCTACTCCTCAAGAAAGACTGCACTTTGTTAAAAATATTTAGATAATAGTGGTTAACAATTGAGCCGATCGGTGTAATATAGTTTTACGACCAGCTATAAAGCTAAAGTTTCTTGGCCTGCGCCAAAAACCAACCGAGAAAAAATCCGTACACCAGTTGAATATTTCAGGACTCAGTAAATGGCTAAAAAGAAAAATATCGAACCCCTTGAAGGCGAAGGTCTGATCAAAAAGGTTAAAGACCTAGAGAACCTTACCAAGGAAGAAAAAGCTAGAGCCTGTGGCTACTACACCGTTACCAAGAACGGCGTTGAACGGGTCAACATGATGAAATTCCTGAATGCGCTGATTGATGCAGAAGGCATTCAGCTAGACGGGAAGCAAAACGGCAACGGACGCGGCGGACGCTCAGCCAGCTATCGGATTAGCGTTCAATCTAACGGCAACTTACTGATTGGAGCCGCCTACACCAAACAAATGGAACTCCAGCCGGGAGATGAATTTGAAATCTCTCTGGGACGCAAGCACATTCACCTGCGCCAAATCGATCGAGAAGAAGAAGAATCCTAGGCCTTTACGACTTGCTTTGACTTCTTGCTTGAACAGGTTGGTTTGACTTCAAGCATTGACGGAAAGCACAGAGTTGGCTCTTTCATCATTCTGTGAGCCTAAAACAGTATGGCTTCTATAGATGGCAATGGCTCGACAAAAGCCACTGCCACCGCTTTATATTTTCCGAGAAAACCTATTCTCGCCCCTCGCTATATCCGTTTGGAGAAGCGGGGGATTTTCCGCGTAGCTATTGAAGAGAAGTTCGGCCAGGGATGGTGTAGCGGATTTAAGGGATGTAACGCATGGATGTTCGGCAACGGATTGTATAGCGCATTGAACGGATGGATTTTGAGTTTCGATGGTCGAGGTTCCAGGCAAGAAGCAGCTTAGGTTGAGCGAAGAAACCGAACAAAGCAAGAAAATGGCCCAGGTATTCTGGGCCCAGAGTGCGTAATACCAGTTTAAAAAAAAGAATGTAACTGTCGGCAAACTCCAAAGCACGAGCTTCCTCATTCATTCCCAATTATTTAATCTTTAATCTAAAATCTTTAATCTAAAATTGTATAATTCTCGTGCTTGCTCCTGATTGGTGTGTGTGTGGGACGTATTTTGACGGCAAGCCAACAGCCTCGATCGCCCGCAAGGGAAATTACAGGCTCCAACAGTTAAAGTGTTAGGGAGCAATTAGTCACCAGCCTATGCCGTTGCCCCGATTCGCGAGCAAAACTTCTCAACAGCAAATAAAAATCCCCCTGCGTCACGTTCTAGTGGCCTCTTTTGTGCTGCAAATCGTCGCAGCAGTTGGGATTGTCGGGTATCTGTCCTTTCGCAACGGAGAAAGAGCAGTCCAAGAGCTCGCCCAGAAATTGATCGCGGAGACGGGGAAGAGAGTTGAAGAAAAGCTGACTTCTTTTCTCGAACCTACCCACTGGGTAAATCAACTTAATGCTGAAGCGATCGACCGTGCTGAATTAAACTTACAGTTAGAAAGACCCCAGCCTCGGGGAGAGAAGTTCCTCTGGCAGCAAATGCGATCGTTTAAAAGCATTGAGTGGATTTCCCTCGGTGCTGAAAAATCCGGAGAATTTCTCGGCATTTGGCGCAACCCGAGCGACAACAGCTTGCAAATTGTCGCAGCCTCGAAGTCTAGCAACTTTCACAACACTTACTACGCTACAGACGGCAGAGGCACTCGCACCGCTAAATTAAAGGCACAACCGACAACCTACGATGCCCGCCGACGGCCCTGGTACAAAGAAGCTGTCGCAGCTAACAAACCGATTTGGACGAGCATTTATCCGGGTGTTACTCCCGGGACTGTTTTTATTGCTGCCAGCCAACCGATTCGCGATCGAAATGGTAAATTGCTGGGAGTTAGTGCCGTAAACTTTTCGCTCTCGGAGCTTGAGCAATATCTCGATGGCATCAAGCTTAGCAAAACCGGACAAATTTTCGCGATCGAACGATCGGGCTTGCTGGTTGCCAGTTCGAGTCAAGAATCACCCTTTAGAAAGATGTCCCCAAAGCAGCAACTGCAGCGGCTGAATGTTTTAGACAGCCAAACACCTGTCATTCGCACCGCAGCCGAGTATTTGTACGAACACTTCGGGGGCTTTGGTAACATTAAGCAGCGGCAGCAACTGAAATTTAAACGACACGGGCAGGAATATTTTGTCGAAGTGCTGCCGTTTTCTGATATTTACGGTTTGAACTGGCTGATTGCGATCGCAGTTCCCAAATCCGATTTTCTGGGGGAAATTAACAGAAATACCCAGACTACAATTTTACTTTGTTTGGTGGCGCTGCTGCTATCGACAATTGCCGGAGTGCTGACAGCTAGGTGGGTAACGCTGCCGCTGCGGCGACTTAACGAAGCAGCTAAAGATATCGCCGCCAGAGAGTTCGATCGCGCTGTTACTGTCAGTAGGCTTGATGAAGTCGGCGAATTAGCCGAGTCTTTCAACGAGATGGCAGCTCAACTGAAAAAGTCTTTTCAAGCTTTGGCAGAAAGTGAAGAAAAATTTGCCCAACTGGTAGAAAATTTGCCCGTTGGAGTCTCGGCGATGAATCCGGGCGGCGCAGTTATTTTCATGAATTCGGCGGGAGAGCAAATATTGGGTAGGGGAGAAATGCCCGATGCTACCGCACAAGAGCTACCACAAGCTTATCAAACTTATATAACAGGCACTAATCAACTGTACCCGGCCGAGCAAATGCCGTTTGTGCGGGCGTTGAGTGGCTTTGAGGTGATTGCTGAAGATATGGAAATTCGCCGAGACGGGAAAAATATTCGTTTGGAAGTGCGAGCGCTGCCGGTGTTTGACGGTGCGGGCAATATCCTTTATGTTCTTAATGTTTTTAAAGATATCACGGCTCGCAAACAGGCAGAGCAAATATTGGCTGACTACAACCGCACCCTCGAAATTGAAGTAGTCGATCGCACGATCGAGCTAGCCTCGATCAATGCCCGCTTGCAGGTCGAAATTGAGGAGCGCCAGCAAGCTGAAAAAATTATCCGTCAAGAGCGGGACTTTAACTTAAAGATTATCGAAAATTCTCCGATTTTTTTTGTGGCGATCGACTCGGAGGGTAAAATCCTGCGGGTGAATGACTCTATGCTGCAAGCTGTGGGCTATACTGCTGCTGAAGTTACGGGGAAAGATTACTTAGCTACATTTGTACCCCCAAGCGATCGAGCCGGATTGCATTCGATTTTTGAGCGCGTAACAGCGAGCGAGCAAACGGTTAACGAACATCCCGTTCTCACAAAGTGCGATTCCCTACGGGATAGCTGCGCTTCACGGACTTTGTTAGTCGAGTGGCACGGCACACCGGTGCTCGACGAAGATGGCCGCCTGGATTTCTTGTTTGGATTTGGGATTGATATTGGCGAGCGCAAACAAGCACAATTAGTCTTGCAAAAAAGCGAAGCTCTGTTTCACAAATTAGCGAACACTGTTCCGGGAGAACTTTACATATTCGTGCAGCATCCCGACGGCTCAGCCAATATGGAGTATATCAGTCCTCTGTGCCGAGAAATTCAAGAATTAGAGCCGGAGGAAATCCAGAACAACTCTGCTTTATTCTACGAACAAATGCACCCGGACGATCGCTCCAGTCACTTCGAGGCAATTGTCAAAAGTGCGACGGATCTCGAACCATTTTCCCACGAGTGGCGGATTGTGACACCATCGGGAAAACTCAAATGGCTGCAAGGTTATTCTCGACCAGAATTGCGCGAAAATGGAGATATTGTCTGGCACGGCATAATCATTGATACGAGCGATCGCAAACAAGCAGAACAAGAACTCCAACAAGCCAAAGAAGCCGCAGAAGCTGCCAACAAAACTAAAAGCATCTTTCTCGCCAACATGAGCCACGAATTGCGAACCCCCCTCAACGCCATTCTCGGCTTCGCTCAATTAATGGAACCCAGCGCTAATTTAAGTTTGGCGGAAAAAGAAAATATCCAAATTATTCGCCGCAGCGGAGAACACCTGCTCCAACTGATCAATCAAGTCTTAGACTTATCTAAAATTGAAGCTGGGCGCATGACACTCAACGCCAAAAGTTTTGACTTGTACTGCTTGCTCGGCGACGTGCAAAATATGTTCCAAATTCCCGCGCAAAATAAAGGATTGCAATTAATTATTGACTGCTCCTCCGATGTTCCCCAATACGTGCAAGCTGATGATGTTAAGTTGCGACAAGTGCTGATGAATCTATTAGATAATGCGCTTAAGTTTACCCAAACTGGTTCAGTTTCAGTCACAGTCAGGCACAATAAAAAAGGAATAACTAAGCCGAAAAAAGGCGAAATTTTTAAGGTTATTGAAAATCCTAAAGCGGTTTTTATTTCCTGGGAAATAGCCGATACAGGAGTTGGCATTTCCCCCGAAGAATTAGACAGCATATTTGAATTATTCGTGCAAAGTTCATCGGGTAAAAAAGTTCAAAAAGGTACGGGCTTAGGATTAAATATCAGCCGCGAGTTCATAAAATTAATGGGCGGCGACATTACCGTCGAGAGCGAAGTAGGAGGCGGCACAGTCTTCAAGTTTGACATTCAAGTTGTTACCGCAGCCGCCCCTGTTGAAATCATCAATAAATATCTTGAAGTCAATGATGTATCGGAGAGTTCAAGTATCGTAACAGAAAAAGTATCTGATAGTGCAGCAATATTTACGCTTGACTCGATGCCGAAAGTTCCCCCAGAATGGACGAACAATCTAAAACAAGCAGTCCGTGAGGCTGACTTCGACTTGATTGCTACAATAATTGAGCAAATTCGCAGCGAGAATGATGTTTTTGCCGAAGTTCTGATGAATTATCTATATAATTTTAATTATCAAGAAATACTCGATTTGATTGCTGAAATTGAGCTGTAGGGTGCCCATTGCGCATTTTACCCTATAAACTTGCTGTCGGGTGCGCAATGCGCACCTAATGACTGATATCGATTCCGGTTGCACCGTCCGCATTGTTGATTGTTGACTGTTGACTGTTGACTAATGACTAATGACTAATGACTAATGACTAATGACTAATGACTAATGACTAATG
>NZ_JAUBTO010000170.1:0-15854 GCF_036702495.1 Microcoleus sp. C2D2
GATAGGTTTTATTTTTCACCCTCATTCTCTCCTTAACGGTGGCTCTAGTTCTTCTTTTGCCACCGTTCTCATCTTTGGTTAGTCTAAACTACAGTCTTTTAACGATCGCGCTAATTTGGTTTCCATTAATCACTTATTGGTTAACAACTTATTGCTCTGTTGGACAAAGCTTATCAATTGCGATCGCTCCTACATCAATGGGGGTGTATCAATCTGTTCACAATCGCCCGACCTAAGGCAGAAAAGAGCTATCCCATTATACTGGTGTTTGTTACCCAAATTAGGAAACAGTAATTTACGCGAACAAACTTTGGCTCTACAACAAGTCTTACCATTGCTTAAAGAATATAAAGTTCTCTTATTGGGAGACCGTGAATTTTGTTCGGTAGATTTGGGAAACTGGCCGGGAGCAATGGGTGTGTCTTTTTATTTGAGGCTCAAAAAAAATCATTGTGTCGAAACAGAAAACTTAATCTGGCAGCGCTTGGATCAATTAGGAGTCATGCTGTGGAACATCTTTGTATTTTCAAGGAGTAAGGGTCAGAAAAACCAGGCCGGTAGCCGGATTTGATATTGCTTGTAAATGGAAACGCGACTATCGGGGACTGAAAGTAAAAGAGGCCTGGTTTATTCTGACAGATTTAGGCTCGTTGCCCGTCGCGATCGCAGCTTATAAAAAGCGGATGCGAATTGAAGAAATGTTCCGAGATTGTAAGACAGTCGGCTACAATCTAGAAGGGACTAGCTTAAAAGGAGACCGACTCATTAAAAGGATTTTATTAATAGCGATTCTCTATAGTTGTGCTATATTTCAAGGCAGTGAAATTTCGAAAAAGCAGGTACAAAAATATGTATCTCGTCGTAAGCAGCCGAGCCTAAAATATCAGAGACTGAGTACCTTTGGCGTTGGCGCAAGATGGAGAGCCGTGGGTAAATTATCTGGAACAATATTCTGAATCTGTGCAAGAGTTAATGAAATTAACTCGTAATAAACATCGTTTTTATCAACAGGAAATACGGGCTGCAACCCTTATTGCGTCTAGTTTATAGACCTCTTTGTCACCCTCCCAGCTTAGTTTCCTTAATTGACCCTGCGTAACTCTTGCTAAAGCGAATATACCCCCGCTCAAACATCAGATCTTGCCACCTTAAGGCGAAAGCCTCACCTGGACGGCATCCAGTCAGAAACAGGAATTAAATCAGCGGTGCTGCATGACGTTCATTATCTTTTTGGGACTCATAGAACTCCTTGATTATGGCGTCTCGTTCTTCCTTTGTAAACGCTCTCCTATCATGTTCTTGCTCGTCTTCATTGGCATCTTGTATTTGCCACCACTCAAGCACTTCACCATCAGCGGTAACAGTCTGCTTGTATTTTTCCTTTGTCTTGTCGCCTATTTTTTTGTGAAGTTTAAAAAACGGATTAATACTAAGTTTTACTTTACCCAGTGAGTGAGCGCGAGTGAAAGCTTCATTGAGAGCGCGTATAGTTGCAATCAAAATAGCTTTATGACAGCTTACCAGTAAAAAATTTTGCCCTACTTCGGGACTTAACGGGAGGTCGTACACTCCTGTGCCTGTGCTTTGATAAGTTTTTAAAGTATTATCCCAAACCTTACCTTTAAGAATATTGGTGTAGGTTCTTTCGTATTGTGCGCCGAAGGTCGTAGCTTCTAACTGTGGCTCTTTCCACACCAGGTAATCCTCCCACATTTCCCCTACTGTCATCTCAGGAACATAGGACGGTAATTGCAACACATCAGTCAACTTGTCTTTGTACTTGTAGTTGCCTATCCCATACCTGCCAAGTGTCGGGTCAAACAGTTTAAGCCAGTCCTTATGCTCCAAGTCATTCTCAATGTCGATCGCAATTTGTGTTGCCCGCCTCCAGTTAACCTCACTGTACTTGAGTCCTAGGCCTAAACATTTCTGCAAAGCGATCGCTTTGCCGTCTAGTTGCTCAAAGACGGGGTTGTACTTGACGGGGAACCGCAGGGCTAGGGAGCCTTTGTCCTGATAGACCTTGATGCCACATTGTGGGGCGGTGTTTCTAGCCTGTGCCATGAGTTTGCGTTCTTTCGGTATTCTAGGATTGTTCTAGGATTTTAGGATTAAAAGACTGGTGACAATCATTGATACCAATACTTTGAGGACTGTATAGCACTCTTTCCCCAGTGTGTTTGCAAATTAGGTAATTGGCAATTGCCAATTGGCAATTGCCAATTGCCTCAAAATTTACCAGTTGCCTATTTAAAATTAAAAGCAGCGACTGCCAAACACCCCCAACCGACAATAAAAGCAACTCCCCCCAGGGGCGTAATTGCACCCAGCCATTTGATGTCAGTCAAACTCAGGGCGTACAAACTGCCTGAAAAGATGATAGTGCCGGCAATAAAAGCCCATCCAGCCACTGCAAAAAACGTTTGAGACTCTTGGGCGTAGCTCAAGAGTAAAGCGACGAGTAATAGAGCTAGGGCATGGTACATTTGATAGCGGGCGCCGGTCTCAAAAATTGCTAAAGCTCGATCGCTCAATTGATTTTTCAAAGCGTGGGAGGCGAAAGCACCGCCTGCAACGGATAAACCTCCGAATACGGCTGCCGCTGCTATAAAAATGCGAATTAAAATTAGCGTTGACATAATATTGATTGAATTGGGAAGAAGGAAGTTCGGCAACGGATTCGCAAGGGCGGATGTAACGGATGTCACGGATGTCACGAAGAAGGAAGAAGGAAGAGGGAAGAGGGAAAAACATCTAATTGTTGATATCGAATGTGCGCGGTGTCTGCCTTACTTGTCATTGCGAGCCTCCGCGAAGCAATCGCATAGTAGAGATGTTCGCTGGCCTAAGTCTGGGAAGCGAAGGTGCGCGGGGCGCACCCTAGGCTTACGATCAATTAGCTTTTTTGCAAATATTTTTAACCTATTTTCGCACAGCTTCCAGCAAGCGAGAATAGTAAAAGCTAGTGCTAGTCATCGCTGTTCTGTTAATAACAAAACCATTGTTTTCTAGGATTTTGATAATCTCAGCTTCGCGGTGCTGGTAAGCGCGGGTAGTTTTGCTAGGACCGGGGAAAAGTTCGCCAAATTTTTTGAGGGCGGTTAGTGCTAAAGTTTTGGGGGCAAAACTGATAATTAGTCGCGATTGGGCGATCGAACTTAGGTGAGCGATCATTTCTGCAGCCTTATTTTGAGGATAGTGGATTAGCACGTCCAAACAAATCACTGTGTGGAAATTGCCGGTTAAAGCTTCCAAATCTTGGGCGGCGAAGGATATGTTGTAGAGCTTGCCGGGAACTGCTGTCGATCGATCGTAAGCTTCTGCTACCATCTTTTCAGAGATATCACTAGCGCAAACAATTGCCCCAGCGTCAGCTAGAGGGATGCTCAGAGATCCCACGCCGCAGCCGGCATCGCAGACAGAGAGCCCGCGCAAATTGCCGTCAGCTTGCAGCCAGCCGAGCACTGTATCCACCGTTTGCTGATGCCCTGTACGGATGTCTAACTGCACTTTATTGACTTTGCCGTCGCCGTAAATGCGTTGCCAGCGATCGAATCCCGTCGAGTTAAAATACTGTCTAACAATAGTCTTGTCGTCTACCAAATTCATCGATCTGCCTGCTGCTGAGTTATTGCCAACGGTTAGATATTATATAGCAATCCGGTTCGGAAAACCCGCAACTTGCAACCATCGATCGATTTAAGATGGGCGATTTTAGATTTTAGATTAAAACCGCCCATCTTAAATCTCAAATCTCAAATCTATCGGGTAATACCACTGCCCACATTCCTAATGGTTCAATTCTTTAATTATTTAATCTAAAATGGTATAACAGGTTAAAAGAGTCGATGCCAAGTCAATTCCTTTGTCGCCCCATTTAAATTCCAGCGCAACAATTGAGTTGCCGATTTGCCAATAATTCCCGAAAGTGCGATCGCACTTCTCGGAGATTCAGTTGCCAGCGCGATCGCACTTTCGGCATCGCAAATTTCCCATTTCACCAAATTCTGCACTCCCGCCAACAACGGCAGAGTTGTACCCGCCAAAGTAGCAGATTCCAGGGGCGAGTGGTAATCTAATCTGACCCAAGCCGTACCTTTTCTCACTTCAATTTGTCGGGAATCCCAAGGATAAACACCCTCAGGCAAACCCAAAGGAGCCAAAGCATCGCTCACTAAAAAAACGCCTTTTTCATACCTGCCAGCGCGCAGCAAAAAATCAATCATTGTCGGAGAAACGTGCTTTCCGTCAGCAATTAAACCGCATTTTACGCCCGGATAAACGATCGCCGCTCCCAACAAACCGGGTTCTCGGTGGTGCAAACTCGGCATCGCATTAAAAGCGTGAGTTACTATTGAAGCTCCCCGAGCAAATGCTTGCTGGGCTTGCTCTGCCGTCGCTTGGGAGTGTCCGAGACTGACGGAAATTCCCAAACTTTGCAAATAGGAAATGACTTCGCCAGTGCTGTCTAACTCCGGCGCTAAAGTAATTATTTTGACAATATCGGCACAATCTCCTAAAACTTGCTTGACATTTTCTATAGTTAGCGGTAACAAAAACTCAACTGGGTGAGCTCCTCGCTTCAGGGGGTTGAGAAAAGGGCCTTCGAGGTGAACGCCGAGAATTTCCGCTGTTTTGGGTTGAATTGTTCCAGGAGCAGCGGTTTGTACAGTGCGCATATAATCAGCTATAGTCGAGAGCGATCGCCTAAACTTATCCAGCGAAGTTGTCACCAAAGTCGGCAAAAAAGCATCCACTCCCTGATTCCACAAAAATTGACAAATTTTCGGCAAAATTTCAATATTCTTGCTTTCTAAATCGGGAAAAGCAAAACCCAAGGCGCCGTTAATCTGCAAATCAACACCGCCCAGAGAAAGCCAATCGCCTGCTACATCAAGCACTTGCAAATCGGGAGGACAAATCCGTTTAAATACGGCGTCCATCGGCAAAACTTCTTGAATGATTCCCGTCTCGTCAACAGCAAGCATCTGCAAATCCTTGCAACCGGGGAGGCGAGCATTGAGAATATCTGTGGGGGCGGCAGTTGGGGTTGTGGCTTCAGTCATCCGATTTTAGTTTTTAGATTTTAGAGTTGAGATTTTAGAGTTGAGATTTTAGATTTGCTCCCAGGGATAAATCTGGAGGCGGATTATGAGGATGCGGAGCTTTTTGGTTTCTGCATGGTGGCTTGTAACCAAATTGCTTTCGAGCCTCAGTTTTGCTAGAAAATATCTAAATTTTAGTTAACGTCATAATTTAAAATTACCATTAATCTGAAATCTCACATCTGAAAATTGCATGAATGAACCAACAGTTGGAATTATCATGGGTAGCGATTCGGATTTGCCAACCATGTCTGAAGCGATCTCCGTTTGCGAAGAATTCAGCGTTGCTTGCTCCGTGGCGATCGTCTCGGCGCACCGCACTCCCTCGCGCATGGTGGAATACGCCCAAACCGCGCACCAACGAGGCTTGAAAGTCATTATCGCAGGAGCCGGGGGAGCGGCGCACCTCCCGGGTATGGTAGCATCTTTAACGCCCTTGCCAGTAATTGGCGTGCCTGTACCGAGCCGCCACCTGCAAGGGGTAGATTCGCTGTACTCGATCGTGCAAATGCCAGCCGGGATACCCGTAGCCACAGTGGGGATCGGCAACGCTAAGAATGCTGGCTTGCTGGCAGTTCAGATACTAGCAGCTCATCAGCCAGAATTGCTAGAGCGAGTCCTAAATTACCGCAAAACTTTGTCCGAATCTGTAATGAAAAAACAAAATCAGCTAGAAGAGCTAGGCTATCAAAACTATCTCAATATGAACAAATAATCCATAAACTTTTGTAGTAAAATTGGAAAGTTTTCCGAATATTGCTGAGCTTACTAGCCGTAAAGAGGGTAAAAGTGATTAAAATGACTGTCGGAAAGAAAAAGTCAAAACCAGTCAGGCGGGAGTCTTTAAATTTGTCAGCCGCTAATTTTTTTACAAAAGTTAACAGGTTCAAGAAATTACAAAGGACGATCGCCCGCCTCAGTCCAAGTTGGCAAGCCTGCATACCAATAACAGCAATCATCGTCTTGGTGTGGGGATATGCGGCGGTAGCCCAAACAGCTCCCGCGCCAACCACCGAGGAACAATTAGCCAGCCTTAAGGTGGGCATGGATACCATGTGGGTCATGGTTGCTGGGATGCTAGTCTTCTTTATGAACGCCGGTTTCTGTATGTTGGAAACCGGGTTTTGCCGCCAAAAAAATGCCGTCAACGTGCTGTCAAAAAACTTGATTGTTTTTGCGCTTTCTACGCTCGCATTTTGGGCGATCGGCTTTGCCTTAATGTTCAGTAACGGCAACGGTTTTATTGGCAGCAGCGGCGGATTTTTTCTGTGGAATGTAGCGGACAACAGCCCCGCCACAGGAGACGCTTATCAAGGCATTTTCAGCTCATTAAACTGGACGGGAGTCCCCCTCAACGCTAAATTCTTTTTCCAATTAGTTTTTGCGGGAACGGCTGCCACGATCGTTTCTGGAGCAGTTGCAGAGCGAGTTAAATTCATTGACTTCTTAATTTTCAGCTTGCTGCTAGTAGGCATTGCTTACCCGATTACCGGACACTGGATTTGGGGCGGCGGCTGGCTGGCAAAAGCAGGCTTCTGGGATTTTGCCGGTTCGACAGTGGTTCACTCGGTAGGCGGTTGGGCTGCTTTGATGGGAGCGGCATTTTTGGGGCCGCGGATCGGCAAGTACCGCGACGGCGATACTGTGGCGATGCCGGGACACAATATGAGCATTGCCACCCTGGGCTGTTTGATTCTTTGGTTGGGCTGGTTCGGGTTCAATCCCGGTTCGACAATGGCAGTCGATCCAAATGCGATCGCCCACATTGCCATCACCACCAACACCGGCGGCGCCTTCGGGGGAGTTGCTGCAACGATTACTGCTTGGCTGTACCTGGGCAAACCCGACCTTTCGATGATTATCAACGGCATCCTCGCCGGCTTAGTCGGCGTAACAGCTAGCTGCGCTTGGATCAACATCCCCAACTCTGCCATTATCGGCACCATCGCCGGTATCCTGGTAGTTTTCGCAGTAACTTTCTTCGACAACTTGAAAATTGACGACCCTGTAGGGGCAACTTCAGTTCACTTAGTCTGCGGCATCTGGGGAACTCTGGCGGTTGGCTTGTTTGCTGACGGGCCTACAACTGGACTTTATACCGCAGGCCCGGCAGCCGGATTGCTTGTGGGCGGAGGTTTCGGTCAACTGTGGGCGCAGTTGGTCGGCATTATCTCTGTAGGCGGGATGACCGTGCTGCTGAGTACGATTTTTTGGGCCGCACTCAAAGCTTTGCTGGGTATCCGCGTTTCTGCTTCAGAGGAGGCTGAAGGTTTGGATATCGGCGAACACGGGATGGAAGCTTACACCGGGTTTGTGAAGGAAACGAGCTTGGACAACAGAAGTGAGAGCAGCTACGGCGGTTATGCTGGGGGTTCTGGGGAGAGGACTACCAAACTGTAGAGCGTGCGAAGAGATCGCTCAATTCAGCTTTCGTGTCTTAAATTAGCTATTTATAAGCTAATTGACCCCTTTACTCAGAAAAACCCCAATCTGAAATAGCCGCCAACTTATGGCTGTCTATCGTTGTGCTCGCGTTTCAATCTTCGATGCGAACGCGGGCATATTTTTATTATTAGTTCACCTTTAGTGGCGTACATATAGCAGTTTTCGATTGCATGAGATCTACACCGATAATTGGTAATTAGTAATGGGGAAATGGGAATTGAGAATTTGTAACTGACGAGCGTTGCAAACTGGTGTATTGGTTAGAGTTTATCGGCAATTGCTTTAAGTTCTTCAACGATGCGCTTGTTCTTGTGATTCCTGCTGCCATAAAGGCGGGCTGAGAACATCGTGATTATTTCTAGTAGATCTTTAACTAAATCCTCCTCACAGCTAGCATCTTCAGTTTGATTGATAATCACTACCTCTGTCCCAAAGTGTTCGCACAAATTAAAAATTAGTTCAGAACCAAATCTCAGCATTCTGTCTTTGTGAGTTAACACCAACCTTTCTACTTGATTGTCTGCGATCGCCCGAATTAGACGTTGTAAACCCCGCATACTGTAATTTACCCCAGAACCCACATCATCAATGATTTGGAATTGCCAGCCGTGAGATGCACAAAACAATTCCAAAACTTGTTTTTGTCTGTCTAAATCATCTTTTTGGTCGTGACTGCTAACCCGAGCGTAAGCAACCGTTAAAGCGCCGTTGGGCTTTAAGCCGAGAAGATGAGCTAGGTCATACCGTCTGTGACCGTTAGCCGTGCGTTCCGGTATTAGCTTGCCTTCGGCTTCCCACCTGCGTAATGTGGAAGCGCTCACACCTTTAAGTTTGGCTGCTTCAGTGATAGTTAATTTTTTCATTTTTGGATTTTAGCATCACAAATGAGTAAGTTCGATCAGTTTTAGATATATTTTTGTGCAAGGCTGCGGCTTTGACAAATCCGATGGCGGTGCCAGAAAGTTTGGTAGGCAGATTTTTTATGGTAAAGTAGTGCGAAAAAGCAAAGTTCTGCATCGCCGTGGCGCCCAACACAGCACAGTGCTTGATTCTTACAAGAATTGAGGCTTTAATTGAGCGGTAAAATTTGATGCAGCAATGAGTGCAAATTATTCGGTGTGATGGCTGCAAATAGCTTGAGTTTATGGAAAAGTTTGGAGGAGGTAGCAGAAGTAGAACTCATAAATCCCTGTTAGGGATGGAAGTTAGCCGATCGAAAACGGTTCCGGCTTGGGCTTTGCTATCTTTGGCGACGAACGGGGTACTGATCTTCACAGTCGCTCAACTACTGCTGCGGGGACACAACTGGGCAGAAAGCTTCCCGGCGACTGTTGCGGTGACAGCAGAAGGCGCCCAGGAACAAATTGACCAACCGGCTACCTCGGCAAAGGCAGTGCTAGACGTGCCCGTTCCAGGACCGCGACATAAATGGACTTACCAGCAGTGGGTGACGCAGTTGGGTCGCGAAGCTGAGGCGGCCGCGGCGAATCGACCCTCAAGACTGAGTGTTTTGGCTGGGGATTCTCTGAGTATGTGGTTTCCGACGAAGCTGTTACCGGTCGATCGAATTTGGCTGAATCAAGGGATTTCGGGGGAAACTTCCGTGGGTTTGCTGAAGCGGTTGCAGTTGTTCGATCGAACTGTGCCGGATACTGTGTTTGTGATGATCGGGATTAACGATTTGTTGCGCGGGGCCAGCGACGAAGGGATTTTGGACAACCAACGGCAGATTATTCGCGATTTGCGGTGGGCTCACCCCAAAGCAGAAGTAGTTGTGCAGTCGATTTTGCCGCACAGCGGGGAACAAGCTACTTGGGAAAATCGCTCACGGCTGCTGGCGATTCCCAACAGTCGGATTCGGGCAATAAATCGGCGGCTGAAAGAAATTGCTAGTTCTGAAAATGTTTTGTATCTGGATTTGTACCCGCTGTTTGCGGATGTTGACGGCAATTTGCCAACAGAACTCAGCACAGACGGCTTGCACCTTAACGATCAAGGTTATCTGGTTTGGCGATCGGCCCTGCAACTGTTCAGTCAGATGCAGTTGAAAGAATAGTCATTAGTCATTAGTCATTAGTCATTAGTCATTAGTCATTAGTCATTAGTCATTAGTTAGAAAGATAAAGGATGAAGTCATATTCTCCCCCTCTCGTCCTCTCCCTCTCCTCCTCCCACTCTCCCCTACTCAAAACTCTTGCCCTCTCCTCAACTCCCCCTTCCCGACCACTCGGCTGTCACGGGCTATGTCAAGTAGCGACGGATAGATTAAGAAATATGATCCTTAGCTCTTTAGTATAGGGTGATACAGAATAACAGTTTGTACAAATGGTGCAATCCAAAAGCACAGACCGTTGGATTGATGGTTGACGAATTTAGATGAGTCCGGCTATACGAAGTCGGGGGGTTGAGGATGGGGGAATTATCTATTGAAGATTTGTTCCGCTAAAACAGGGACTTAAAACCAAATAACTATTGCATCTAAAATCCTCCCATCTAAAATCGGTCCGGTCTTCCCTGAAAACTGCTGAGTATGAGAAGGTACAACTAACGTGATCAAAAAAAGTTTAACGATCGGCATCATCGCCCTGTGGCTGTTAAGCGGACCGCTGACGGACAATGCCTTAGCTCAAGCTGCTGATGCAGCACCTGCTGCGGTGGCGCCGAATCCGATCGACACCGGCGATACGGCTTGGATGTTGGTTTCCTCAGCACTGGTGCTGTTAATGACACCAGGACTGGCGTTTTTCTACGGGGGACTGGTGCGATCGCGCAACGTCCTCAACACGATGATGATGAGCTTAGTCATGATGGGAGTGATCGGCGTCACCTGGACGCTGTGGGGCTACAGTTTGGCCTTTGACGTTTCCACTCCAGCGTCCGAAGGCTTTGGTAAAGGGACCGAAAGCTTCATCGGCGGTTTCGACTGGATGTTCTTGAACAACGTCACGGCCGACAAACCAGATCCGATCGGCTACGCACCGACAATACCGCACCAAGTCTTCATGGTGTACCAGATGATGTTCGCCATCATCACTCCAGCCTTGATTTCCGGGGCGATCGTCGAACGGGTAACATTTAAAACCTATTTCTGGTTCGTGCTGCTGTGGTCTACCTTCATCTACTCTCCTTTAGCCCACTGGGTTTGGGGTAGAGGCTGGCTGCAGGCGATCGGATCTCTGGACTTTGCCGGCGGCACAGTCGTGCACATCAGTTCCGGCGTTTCTGCCGTTGTCGCAGCTTGGATGATCGGGCCCCGCAAAGACCACTTGAACAAGCCCCACACCCCCCACAACGTACCCTACGTCTTGCTGGGAATTGGGATGCTGTGGTTCGGCTGGTTTGGCTTCAACGGCGGTAGTGCTTTGGGATCTGGTTCTTTAGCAACAGTGGCTTTTGTCACCACCATGATTTCTGCAGCAGCCGGCGGTTTAACTTGGACAATTGTGGAATGGGTACTCAGAGGCAAACCGACAGCAGTGGGAATAGCTAGCGGTTTCCTCGCGGGATTGGTGGGCATCACACCTGCGGCTGGATTCGTGCTTCCAGTGGGGGCGCTTTTGATCGGATCGATCACTTCGGTTTGCTGCTTCTTTGCCGTGAGTTTCCGGGCTAAGCTGGGATTTGACGACTCTTTGGATACCTTCCCGATTCACGGCGTCGGCGGAACTATAGGCGCGATTCTGACAGGCGTGTTTGCGACTAAAGCCGTTAACGCAGCCGGAAATGACGGGCTGTTTGCGGGGAATCCGGGGCTAATCGGCACACAGTTGGTAGGCATTCTAGCTACTTACCTGTTTGCGGCTGTCGGCACTTTTGCGATCCTGAAAATTTTAGGGCAGTTTATGGAACTGCGAGTGCCCTTATCTGCTGAAGACCAAGGTTTGGATATCGGCGAGCACGGGGAAGAAGCTTACGGTGAGGATTTTGCCGGCGGTTTCAGTTCGTATGAATCGAGTTCTCCTTTTGCGCCTAAGAAGATTTGAAGCTGATTTTCTGTGGGAGTTCGATCGTGCAGAGACTCAGCTATCTGGGTCTCTCGGTTTTTTTTTACGAACCGCGAAGGCGCGAAAAGCGCGAAGGAAAGTGTCTCATTCTTCTTTCTTCCTTCTTCGTGTCCTTCGCGTCTTCGCGGTTCATTCGTTCTTCCGTCTTTTGGCGCTTTTTTTTGAGTTTTTTTAACGAACCGCGAAGGCGCGAAGAGCGCGAAGAAGGAAGAGGAAGAAGGGTTAAGATGAAAGAATTATGCGTTTGATGCCTTCTTTGAGGATCGGAACGTTGAAGTTGATCAGAAGGCCTAGGGTGTTTTTGGTCATTTTAAGATAAGAGATAACTTGCGCTTCATGGATGGGAGCTAGCTTTTCGACAGCTTTTAATTCGACAATGAGGATATCGCCAACCAGAAAGTCTAATTGACCTTCGCCAACTGAATAACCTTTGTAGGTGATTGCTACTGGCTTTTTGGGGTGACAAGCTATCCCCCGCATCCGAAATTCAACTTCTAAGGATTCCTGATACACTGATTCTAAAAATCCTGGCCCCAAAAGCCGATGCACCTCAATAGCCGCCCCAATCACTCTATAAGCCAACTGTTCTACCTGTTCGCCCAATTGTCTCATTCTTCTTTCTTCTTCCTTCGCGTCCTTCGCGTCTTCGCGGTTCATTCCTTCTTCCCTCCCCATGTGTCGATCGTATAAATAGCATATCCCCTCGAACCTACTCAATCAAATAATCCCGATCGCACCCCAGGCATCCTAAAATCAAAGGTAATTAACCTAGATTTCAACTCGATACGCATGGATACTAAAGCTTTTAAACGATCGCTCCAACAGTCTGAAAACTACCACCGCAAGGGTTTCGGACACGAAGCTGAGGTAGCTGGGGTGATGCAGACGGCTTATCAAAGCAGTCTGATCCAGCAAATTCGCGACAATAATTACAGGCTGGAACGCGGCGCAGTCACGATCCGGCTGGCTCAGGCTTTTGGGTTTTGCTGGGGGGTGGAACGCGCTGTAGCTATTGCTTACGAGACTCGCAAGCATTTCCCCTCGGAACGGATTTGGATTACTAATGAGATTATTCATAATCCCTCTGTAAATCAGCATTTGCGCGATATGGAAGTTGGTTTTATTGCTGTTGAAAAGGGGCAGAAAGATTTTTCTGTTGTCGATAGCGGTGATGTGGTAATTTTACCTGCTTTTGGGGCGAGCGTGCAAGAAATGCAGTTACTTAATGATAAGGGCTGCAAGATTGTTGATACTACTTGTCCTTGGGTTTCTAAGGTTTGGAATACTGTTGAGAAGCACAAGAAGAAAGATTATACTTCGATTATTCACGGTCAGTACAAGCACGAAGAAACTGTGGCGACGAGTTCTTTTGCTGATAAGTATTTGATTGTGCTGAATTTGCAGGAAGCTGAATATGTCACCAATTATATTTTGCACGGGGGCGATAGGGCTGAGTTTCTTGCTAAGTTTAGTAAGGCTTATTCTGCTGGTTTTGACCCGGATCGGGATTTGGAAATGGTGGGGATTGCTAACCAAACTACTATGCTCAAAACAGAGACAGAAAATATTGGCAAGTTGTTTGAAAGGACTATGATGCGCAAGTTCGGACCGGAGAATTTGAACGAGCATTTTCAGAGTTTTAATACTATCTGCGATGCGACTCAGGAACGGCAAGATGCTGTGTTGAGTTTGGTTGACGAAAAGTTGGATTTGATGCTGGTGATTGGGGGTTTTAATTCTTCTAATACTACGCATTTGCAGGAAATTGCGATCGACAAAAATATTCCTTCTTATCACATTGATTGTGCGGAGCGCATTTTACCGGGAAATCGGATCGAACACAAGCCTTTGAGGGGAGATTTGGTCGTAACTGAAGGTTGGCTACCCGATGGTAAAATTGTCGTGGGCGTGACTTCGGGTGCTTCTACGCCTGATAAGGCTGTTGAAGATGCGATCGATCGAATTTTGGCGATGAAAGCGGCTGCTGTTGTGTAATTATATTGTTTCGGCACTGCACTGGGAATCATAATTTTCTCAGTGCAGTGCTTGCCTGATTCCTCGCTCCTGACATCGCTCTCACGTCAGCCAAGAGACTATAATTCCGATATAATCGGATTTGATATTCAACTACTTTCAACCGCTGAATTCTGGGAACTTACTCGATCGCTTGCATGGATGATACTATTCACCCGCTAATCGCTCCTGTCAATTTCTCCCCTGCCTCCAACTAATTATTTCTTAAATAAAATATTAAAAATTCGCCTTTTTTTTTGGGGTAAAATGCTTGACGTGGCTCGCTCGATCGTGTATTATTTAATAATGGGAATAGTGGCAAAAATTTAATTTATGTCACCACTCCCATTATTTAAAATATATCCCAAAAATCAACAGAAGTCAATAGGTAAAAACTCTTTTCTTTGCGCCGGGATTTGAAACTGTGAAAGCAGCACGATCGATGAACAAAATATTGTGAATAAAGCTTTGTTGACCATCCTAGATTGTGTGGGGCCTGCCTGCATCACGAGACGCAAGAAAGCGATTTCTTGCATCTGAGACTTAAGGGGGATGCGAGGAGGAGCGAGACTAAACTAAACACAAGATCGATCGCACATTCGATCCTTAAATTTATAGGCTTTGGCCGCCGGACAGCGGGCGCCACAAATTCGCGTAGTCTGAATCCCGCTAAAATAAAGATAAAAGCAGGACTCGCGTGCCGATCGTGTCATGAAACAATCGCTGACTCGCCAAATTACCGCAGGTATCGGAATGGCCTTGGCCCTGCTAATTTTGAATGTGGCAACTTCCTACTGCAACACTCTCAAGTTAGTCGAAAACGAACGCTGGGTGAGCCACACTCACCGAGTTTTAACCGAACTCGAAGCCACGCTTTCCACCTTAAAAGATGCTGAAACCGGACAGCGCGGTTATTTGCTGACGGGAGAAGAATGGTATTTAGAACCGTATCACAGCGCGAACGACCGCATCAACGAGCAAGTAGTCGAATTGCAGCAGCTAACCGCTGACAATAATCGGCAGCAACAGCGCATTGGCGACTTGAAAATTGCGATCGACTCTAAATTAGCCGAACTTGAAGGAACCATCAATCTGCAACGCGAACAAAACTTAGAAGCAGCCCTGCGGGAAGTAAAATCCGGTAGGGGAAAGCAAATCATGGGCGACATTCGGCAGCAGATAGCCGCCATGACTGCGGAAGAAACTCAGCTATTGCAGCAGCGCGCCCGAGAATCTCAAGCGAGTGCTAATTTGACAATCCTGACTTTTAGCGTTGCCACTTTAGTAAATTTCCTGCTGATGGTGTTGGTTTACTATTTGGTGAAGCGCGATCGAGTTTTGCGCGACCAAGCCGAAATCAAGCAAAATCAACTGTTAGAACAGCTAGAACACGATCGCCACTCCCTAGAATTAACCCAAGAACGTTTCCGCCGCGCCATTCTCGACGCCCCGCTGCCAATTATGCTGCACGCTGAAAACGGAGAAGTTTTGCAAATTAACTGCGCTTGGACAGAACTCTCAGGCTACCAACACTCAGAAATTCCCACAATTGAAGATTGGACAGAAAAAGCTTACCACAGCCGCAAATCGGTAGTGCAAGCAGATATCGATCGGCTGCACCAATTAAACGCGCGCATTTCTGAAGGCGAATATATGATTGCCACAGCCAGCGGCGAAACTCGAGTTTGGGACTTTTATTCCGCACCTTTAGGCAAGCTTTCCGACGGCAGAAGTTTAGTAATTAGTACCGCCATTGACGTAACTGCGCGCAAACAAGCAGAAGCAGAAATTCGGATGTTCAACGCTACCTTAGAACGGCGAGTAGAACTCCGCACCACTCAACTTCAAGCAGCTAACGAAGAATTAGAATCTTTCACCTATACCGTCGCCCACGATTTGCGCGCTCCCCTGCGGGGAATGCAGGGATTAGCTGAAGCTTTATTAGAAGATTACCGCGACCTCCTCGACGAACTCGGTCAGGAATACGCCCAGCAAATTGTTAATTCTGGGCAACAATTAGAAGAATTGATCCAAGATTTGCTAGCTTACAGCCGCCTCAGCCGCGCTGATTTATCGCTGCAAGTTTTAGAGTTAGAATCTGCTGTCGCCGAGGCAATTGCTATGGTACAAGCCGACGCTAAATCCAGGCACGCTCAAATCAGTGTTCGATCGCCCTTGCCTGCGGTAATTGCCCACCGCGTTACTTTAGTTCAACTAAAACAGCAGGAGTCCCGCACTCTAACGGTACCCCGTTGAGTGTCGGGAGGAATGCGCGTGAGGCGTACCC
>NZ_JAUBTO010000171.1:0-3882 GCF_036702495.1 Microcoleus sp. C2D2
ACCGCCCGTCCAAAAAGGACGGGCGGGACGCCCATCCCACAAACTTGTGGAAGTTATTTAATTCTCATTCCTTATTACGCACAGTTAATGGAGTTAATTAGTCAAGCCGAAAGATTACATAATCAGAAACAACTTGCAGCTGAACAAAAAAAAACTAGAATAATCAAAGCGGGAGGAGGTCGGCAGCCAAAGTTAAGCTTGAGAGACCAAGTTCTCCTAATGCTAGTATATCTACATCACTTACCGACATTCCAAATGTTAGGGGTTCAATTTGGGGTGAGGGAATTAGCGGCAAATTATATCTTTCATTACTGGCTGGGAATATTAAGAAACTTGCTACCAGCATCACTGGTAGAACAAGTAAAAAAAAAGGCGATCGAGTGGGAATGGATAGAAGAAATACTTAGGGAGTTTGAGTTAATAGTAGATAGCTGCGAACAGCCCCGTAAAAGACCGAAAGAGTATCAAGAACAAAAAAAGTTTTATTCAGGGAAGCATCCAAGGCACAGCTTTAAAAACAAATTAACAGTGATGCCTTCAGGGAAAGAGATAGCCGATGTAGTAGTCGGAAAACCTGGTACAACGATAGTAGCAATTATTTTTAATAATTACCAACTTCAAACTGGTTTATAAATCTGAAACGATCTTACCCATAAATTCGTTCTATTTTAAATAAAACACTGTCAAATCCTGATGTTACCGTTGATTTATGACTGCCCGATCCCCAAAGAGAAGGCAGTCATAAACCAACAGGGGGAAGGCTTTGGCAGTTTTTGGAGAGGTGTGTTAGATACAAGGTACTAGCATACGGAATTTACCAAGACGTTAGAAAATTCCAATCTTCTGTCGCATCTGAGTCTAATAATAATGGTGGCGGCTGATTTGGTTGTTCGAGTAAGGTTTTATAGTCTCCTGAATCGACCCATTTTAGGAGTTCCGAAGCGCGCATCACGACCCAAGATTCTCTGGACTCGTTGAAACTGAGCAACTTAGTAAGTGTATCTTGAGACTCTATACTGTTTTCGCTAAATTCGCGCACTTGAACGAGGAAATCAGCGATCGCTTCCGGTGTTACATAGCAACTGGGTAAACCGCCAAGTTTCATCAACGCGGTGATGGCTACATCCATATCCTGACAAGCCAGTAACGCCGCCCGATCCGCTGTAAACCTTGCCATCATTAACCAATTCCAGAACGCCAGTTCTACCCCATTAGCCGCCAAACCGCCAAATCCTAATGTCGCTGCATTCAGCCAATTCTTTAAAAGCGGCATCACCATCGCTATTTGATGATATAGCAAATGCTGACTCTTAATGTGGGCGACTTCATGCCCCAATACATAAATCAGTTCTTGGCTAGAAAGCCATTCGTAGGCTTCTAAATTCACCGATACAATTGGATTTTCAATACCAATCGTAACGGTAATAATATGCCCCCAACCGCGAAACAAATATAAATCTGGACAGGGAGATAAATCGAGAATTTGACAAGTTTCTTCCAACGCCTGAGACAACCCCGGAAAATTGTTGGGAGTCACGCGAAAATCACTGCCCAAACATTGCAAGCGGAGTAGGCGATCGATACCGTACTCATTCACTTTCTTGAGCAATAAAGAAACTCCAGGCATCTTTTCTAAAGACGCTAAAGCTTTGCGATCGAAAGGATGTTCGTAAGTCTCTGACTTCAATCCTAATAAGACTTTTTTCATCCTAAATAAACCTCCTCTAGGAAATGTGCCTGTTCCTCACCATGCTTAGCCATCTATCTCTCGATTCAGCAATTCCGAAATTTTAGAGTTTTTCACCAGCTAGGTAGTTTGCTTCTGCGTAGTAGTATACAGGTAAACACATATGATTGCTCGTTTGCCCCATCAAATTTGGGAATGAAGATCGATTTATTCAAGATGTCTATTGCTCTTAAGGGTAAAAATTTCTGCAATTATTTTAGCACTTGACATCTTAACTATCAAGGTTGCATTTATCCTATGACATTTTACCCGGATATCTTTGAGGAAAATGCTTCACTGCAATTGATGAGTTTTGGGAATCCGTTATTTGAAGAAATGCTCAAGGATCTCGCCCCCCGGCCAAACTGTCCTTAATCGAACACTGTGGGGCGGACTGTTTAGCTTGTTTCACGAGTTTACGTTGTTTTGAGCTGTGCTAGAGTTTGGTGCTCAACTTTGGCACTTTTAGCACTAAACTACTTTTTATGACGATCGTCCTTTTTATTTAATTTGCACAATGTCTTCAGAAACAAACTCAGCGGCTCAATCTACAACGGGTGCAGATGCGATCGATGTTGCGATCGCCTCAGGAATCGACTTTGACGGTACTCCGATTCCGCAAGCAAAATTAGACCTTTACAAGCAAGTGATGGCATTAGAAGCCGGCAGACAGCGCAGTGGCGTGTCAAATACTATGCGATCGCGCATTGTCCGAATCGGTGTCAAACATCTGCCTCAAAACGAGATCGATAAAATGCTAGTTGCTGCTGACTTCGCACCGCTGAAAGATAAAGAAGTTGCGTTTTATTACGGCGCTAAGTAAATAGCATTCATCTCACATCTTGCATCATTGTCAGCAACAGGCAAGATGCCTGTTCCACAAAGAGTGAATTTATTGTGGATGGTTTTTCTGAAAACTTCTTGTGGGGTGGGCATCTTGCCCGCCCAAAGAGTTAAGTTTTAATGCTAAAAAACTTACTTACTCCGGTTTCAAATCGCGTCAGCAACAGGCAAGATGCCTGTTCCACAAAGAGTGAATTTATTGTGGATAGTTTTTCTGAAAACTTCTTGTGGGGTGGGCATCTTGCCCGCCCAAAGAGTTAAGTTTTAATGCTAAAAAACTTACTTACTCCGGTTTCAAATCGCGTTCCATCAGCGATAAAACAGCTTGTTCAGGAGTAATTTCACCATTTAATAATCGATAAACTTGACGAGAAACAGGCACTTCAATGCCGCGTTGATTGGCCAAATCAATCAAGACATTAGTAGTATTGACACCCTCAGCAGTGCTCTGCAATTCCTGCAAAATTTGCTCTAATGATTTGCCTTTAGCCAATCCGAAACCAACCCGATAATTGCGCGATAAAGGACTGTTGCAAGTAGCGAGCAAATCTCCCAAACCAGACAAACCGTAAAAAGTTTCGGCGCGAGCTCCCAAACGAACTCCCACCCGAATCATTTCCGGCAAAGCGCGAGTCAGCAAAGCAGATTTAGCATTAGTTCCTAATTGTAAACCGTCGCAAACACCAGCGGCGATCGCAAATACATTTTTCAAAGTTCCACCTAACTCAGTCCCCAGCGGGTCTTCATTCACATAAACCCGAAAAATATCAGAACTGTAAATATTTTGCACTTGCTTGGCCGCAGCTAAATCCCAACTCGCCGCTACCGTTGCAGCCGGCAACCCCTCCTGAATTTCCTCGGAAAGATTAGGGCCCGAAAGTACCACTATTGAATTGTTAGGAAAGGCATTTTGCCAAATTTGAGATGGAGTGCGCGTACTCGCGGGGTCTAAACCTTTGGTAACAGTAACTATAATTGTACCGGGACTTAACTCTAACGCCAGCAGCCGATCGACCGTTGCTCCAACACCTTTCATCGAAACTGCCGAAACAACAACATCCGCACCTGTTATAACTGATTCTAGATTAAAAGAACTGCTGCGCGACCACAAATTAACTCGAGATCCTTTTTTGCCTCCCAGATTTGCCAGTGCCGAACCCCAAGCACCTCCGCCTAATATTGTCAAGATTGTCATAAAATTTAGTTGGATGAACTCAGATGCTGCAACATTCTCAAGAACGGGCTAGAAGCCCGTTCCACAATAACATTGAGTTTTTTTTGTGGAACAGGCATCTTGCCTGTTCCTGACATTG
>NZ_JAUBTO010000171.1:3982-15758 GCF_036702495.1 Microcoleus sp. C2D2
GTGCCAGATGTGAGATGAACCGGCTAGAAGCCCGTTCCACAATAACATTGAGTTTTTTTTGTGGAACAGGCATCTTGCCTGTTCCTGACATTGGTGCCAGATGTGAGATGAACCGGCTAGAAGCCCGTTCCACAATAACATTGAGTTTTTTTTGTGGAACAGGCATCTTGTCTGTTCCTGACATTGGTGCCAGATGTGAGATGAACGAAACAAAAACTCCCCTCCTACAAACGCGGACGCAATCCATAATGACGGTAACGCCAATAATCTCGTAAAATGCGATCGTGATCGAAACATAATTGATGGGGAATCTGCCAAGATTCAAAAACTTGTAAATTTTTAGCATCGTCGGCGGCTTGAGGTTCGCCCGTTGCAGAAGCCAAGAATACAATACTGATAGTGTGTTTGCGGGCGTCGCGATTTGGGTCAGAATAAACGTAAAATTGCTCGATTAATTCTACATTCAAACTCGTTTCTTCTAAAGCTTCGCGTTTGGCCGCCGTTTCTACCGATTCCCCGTAATCGACAAAGCCGCCGGGAATCGCCCAGCCGTAGGGAGGATGGCGGCGTTCTATGAGTATAATCGGCCGATGCGGGCGATCGGCTAACTCGATGATAATATCAACTGTAGGAACGGGATTGCGATAAGTCATACCATTTTAGATTAAAGAATTGAAGAATTTAGCATCGTTGCAGTTTAACTGTGGAACGGGCCCCAGAGACCGTTGCAGTTTAGCTGCAAAATGTGCGATCGACCTGAGATGTTGCACCATTCTCAGTAAGCTTTTTATGAACAGGCAAGATGCCTGTTCCACAAAGAGTGAATTTTCTTGTGGAACAGGCATCTTGCCTGTTCTTGAGAATGGTGCAAAATGTGCGATCGACCTCACATACAGTTCTACAATATACTTGCATATAATGTACGGATTGCGATCGCAGACAAAAAAGAGAGATTGAAAGTATGCCTAAGTGGCTGGGAAAAGTTTTAGGTATCGGTGCGGGTACAATCCTCCTCCTCGGTGCAACTGGATACTGGTACGTTTTTATTGCTGGAGCACCTCAGTTAGACCCTCCGAAAGTAGTGGCTGATGCTGACTTAAATTTTCAACTCAAAACATATAAAAGTGCAGCTATGAATTCAGAGCGCACCTACGGCTTAATTTTGCCGCCTGGGTACGCAAAAAATCCCACACAGCGCTATCCAGTGATTTTTTTGCTGCACGGCGGGCACGGAGACGCGCGCGCTTATCAGGACAAAGCTGCTGTTACTTCTGTGCTTCACGATTTATATAAAAGCAAAAGATTGCCGCTATCAATTGTAATTACTCCTGACGGGAACGACAAGCGGGGTACGAGTCCTTTGTGGGACCCGCAGTATTTTGACGGGCCGAACGGTAAGGTGGGAAGCGCGATCGGCTCCGAGTTAGTGTCCATCGTAAAATCGCGCTACAGAACGCTGGAAGACCCCAAATTCTGGGCAATGGGAGGACAATCTTCGGGGGGTTGGGGAGCTTTTAATATCGGTTTGCGCTACTTGAATAATTTTAATATTCTGTTCAGCCACAGCGGTTATTTTACAGATCGAAGCGGCAAGGCTAACAGTCCTAAATATTTAGTGGAAAAACTTGCTGTTAAAGATAAACAGCAGTTGCGCGCTTATTTGGATGCGGGGGAAGGAGACGAAAATTTTCTGATTTCCACTCTACAGTTTCACGAGCAATTAAACAGTTTGGGTATAGCCAACGAGTTTAACAAATTTCCGGGAGGACACGGGATTGTGGGTTCGGATGTCGGTTGGAATTATTGGCACAAGCATTTAGCCGATTCTTTGAGCTATGTTGGAAAACAGTTTAAAATATCACTGGCCACACATAAAAATTAGAAATGTCAACAGTGTTACCCCAAAACAATAGGATTGGACTCTGGACTGCATCATTTTTAACCGGATTGGTAGGAGTTATTAACCTGCTGTCTGCTGTAACTCCCAGTTTACCCGATCGCCGAAATTGGCTAGAACCATTTTTCCCTTTTCCCGTGAGTGCGGGCGGCCATTTTTTGACAGCAGTTATCGGATTTATGCTGCTAACTCTGGCAACTAATTTGTTGCGGCGCAAGCGGATTGCTTGGTTGCTGACTGTGGGATTGTTAATCGTTTCTATTGTAATTCATTTAGGCAAGGGATGGGATGTTGAAGAAAGCTTGCTTTCTGGGGTGCTGCTGTTTCAATTGTTGGTGATGCGGCAGACGTTTACGGCTAAATCCGATCGCCCTTCAATTGCTCAAGGAATCCGGGTTTTGCTGGGGGCTTTGCTGTTTACGCTGGCTTACGGGACGGCGGGTTTTTACATTCTGGATGGGGGTTTTCAAGTTAACGGAAAAGCGGTTAATTTTGATTTAGACACAGCTTTGTTCCAGACTTTTGCCATGTTTTTTACGGCGAACAATACGGACAATGGGGGGGCAGTTCCGCAAACTCGGTTTGCTAACTTTTTTGCCGATTCGATTTATGCTGTGGCTACGGTAACGCTTGGTTACGCACTTTTGCTGCTGCTGCGGCCGGTGCTGCTGCGAAATTCGGCAAGTATTTCGGAACGGAATAAAGCTCAAGAAGTTGTAGCAAAATACGGGCGGACAACGCTAGCGAGACTGGCCTTGCTTCCGGATAAATCTTATTATTTTAGTTTGTCGGGAAAAAGTACGATCGCCTATGTGTCCAAAGGTAGAGGTGCGATTGCTTTGGGAGACCCCATCGGGCCTGCTGAAGACCGCAAAGAAGCAATTCTAGGGTTTCAAGAATTTTGCGATCGCAATGATTGGTATCCAGCATTTTATCAAACTTTGCCCCAGGATCTAGAAATGTATTCTATTCTCGGTTTTCGAGCGGTGCAAATTGGCGAAGAAGCTATTGTCAATCTCAAAACTTTTACTCTCAAAGGCAAGAGCAATCAAAACTTGAGAACTGCTATCAACAGACTTACAAAAGCCGGCCATCAAATCGAATTTTACGAACCTCCTTTAAGTTCCGAATTGATGCGCCAAATGAAACTCGTGAGCGACGAGTGGCTGCAAATGGTTCAGGGTGCGGAAAAAAAGTTTTCGGTGGGTTGGTTTGACGAGGCATATTTGCGGGAAACTCGCACCGCAGCCATCCACACTCCCGACGGTAAAATTAGTGCTTTTGCTAATATGATATCGGCGGGAGATGGGGTAGTTGGAGTTGATTTAATGCGGCGCCGCACTGAGGTGGAAAATGGCACGATGGAGTGTTTGTTTGCTTCGATGTTGCAGCATTGTCAAGAATTGGGATATCAAGAATTTGATTTGGGTTTGTCGGCTTTGGCGGGAGTCGGAGAAGCCCAGAAATCCGGGCGGTTGGAAAAGGTTTTGATTTATCTTTCGGATCACTTGAGCAAGTTTTATAATTTTAAGGGATTGCACAGTTTTAAAGATAAGTTTGGGCCGCGGTGGGAACCGCGTTATTTTGTTTATCCGAGTTTGGGAAGTTTGCCGGATGTTGTGGTTGCTTTGATTCGGGCCGATTCGGGCGATCGACTTTTGGATTATTTGCGCCCGGGAGGGTAGGCAACGAGCAATGTTGACTGGTTCCCAGGATCTGCCCGGGAACCCATATCTAGAGGCTCTGCCTCGGCTGAAAAATGGAGGCAGAGCCTCCGGATCTGCGTTACCAGGCTCCAGCCTGGTAACGAGTAAATATCCACGGGTAGAGACACGACTTCCTTTTCGTTACATCTGTTACATCCGTTGCCGAACTTCCTCCCTATGCCAACCCCCGAATTAGTACGCGCTGCTTTTGCAAAACCTCTGAGTACAGCTTTTCCAACTCAGTAATATTCTGACTGAGAGTGTACCGCTCCATCGCCCGTTGGCGTGCTTTTTGACCCAGCAGCGTTCCGAACTCAGGATGGTCGCAAAACAGCGGCAGCAAGGTTTGCAACTGACTCCGCACCCGCTGAGTGTTCAAAACTATCCCCGCCCCTTCCTCCAAGGCCTCGCCGTCAGCACCGGCATCCGTGGCCAAACAAGCCAAACCGCAGGCCATCGCTTCCAGCAGCGACAGGGACAGTCCCTCCACCAAAGAAGGCAAAATAAATACGTCTGCACCCCGCAGAATTTCGATCCGGCGTTCCTCCTCCGCGACAAATCCGAGCCACACGATGCCCTCCTCTTCGCCGTAAGACAGTTGCAGCGACGCCGCTAGGGGCCCGTCGCCTACGATCGCCAACACGTTGCCCCGGCGAAAATTGCACTGTTTCCAGGCCTTGAGCAGCGCCTCGACATTTTTCTCCGGGGCAATGCGACCTTGGTAAACAAAAATTCGATCGGCCTTTAATTGTGACTTCAACCCCGAAGGCCCGGGCGAATACTTTGCCGCGTCTACTCCGTTGGGAATCACCGCCACCCGTTCCTGCGGCACTCCCAACTTCACCAATATATCCCGCTGAATTTGAGAAAAAACGATCGTCGAGTCGTAGTTAGCCAAAAACGGAGCATAAAGTTGATACATCAGGTGTTGCGTTCCCGATGTCAAATTGCGCAATTTGCGATCGAACGGCGGGTGAAAAGTCGCCACCAGAGGCAAATTCAATTCTTGACAAATTTCCGGCAGCAAAAAGTCTAGAGGCGAAAGCGTCAGGGAAGCGTGAACAACATCGGGTTTGAGCCGCCGCAGAGATTTCATCAGCACTGTGCGGGACTTGAGAGTGGGAATCGTATAAATTTGCGATTTGTAGTGACAGGGTAAAGACACTTCGTTGCAACTCGCGGGCGAGAGCGAATTGGTATATGAGGTTTGAGCAATTCCTTTTCCCCACGAACCATTTGCCATGCTCCACGCCGTATTGTTCCTGTCGAGTGAGCCCGCTTCTTGGGCAAAGTGCAGGAAACTGACCTGGTATCCCCGGTCTAACAGTGCGTTGGTGACTTCCCTGGAGTAAGTGACGTTACCGCAAAAAGGTGATTTTTTTCCTAGCCAAGCGATGTGCATTCCAGTAAATCAGAGTTTGTTATTTTTTAGATTCGATCGACTTTGCTAATTCTGCTACGGGAAATATACCAGGTTAAGACACCGCCAGCTATCGCTAATCCTGCTAAGGCCAAAAATACTGTCGGCAAACCCAGAAATGTTTCCGCTACCCCGGCCAAAGCCAACGGTAAACTCAAAGCGATATTAGTCGCATTGTTTTGCAGCCCGAAGACTTTTCCCCGCATTTCTTCTGGGGTTTCTGCTTGAATTGTAGTCTGCATCGGCACTCCCACCAATGAGGCAAATAAACCCAACAGGGTAATGAACAGCACCGATATCCACAAATGCTGTGTAAATGCAGAAAGGCCCATCAGAGCAAGTGCCATGCCGATAGATCCGATTAAACTCAGTTGGGAGTGAGAAAATTTGTGGCCGAGATAGCCGACTGTCGTCGCCCCACCAGCCATACCGACGCCCACCGCAGCCAGCAAAAAGCCAAATTGCGACGCTTTCATACCGGGGAGAATTTCTGCCAGCCGCACCGCTAGAACTGCCAAGGCTGCAAAAATGGAAAACAGAATAATTAGTTGAATTAAAGCATTGCGGACTTTCGGTTGATCGTTGATGTAACGCAGGCCGTCTTGCAAATCTGCTAGGGGGTGTGGCGGTTCGTGTTCGGCATCGTTTTTTTCGCCTGTTTTCATCGACAGCAACAGCACTCCGGCGAAGGCGTAACTTCCGCCTACTACTAATTCTTTGCCGATTCCCAGTCCGCCGCCGAGGTTGCTAAATAGGGTGTCGGCTAAAGCTAGTAAGGGTTCTCCGACTGCAAAGCCAATAATCACCGAACCCATCATGGTTGTGGTGTAGAGCGAGTTTGCCGAGAGCAGGTGGCGGCGTTCCACGATTAGGGGAATCACTGACTGTTCTGCTGGGGCGAAAAATTGAGTTAGAGTCGAGACTAGGAATGTCACTAGCAGCAGCAAGCAGAATCCGAGCGGCAGTTGACCGAGTTCCCACCCGTCAGAGAGCCACAGCAGCACGGGCAATGTTAAAACGAAGGCTCCCCGCAGCAGGTTTGTGGCTACGAGCACTGCTTTTTTCGACCACCTATCGACATACACGCCCGCGGCTGCCCCGAACAGCACTGCGGGAATGGTAAAGGCGATCATGATTGCTGATACCCACCTGCTGATGGTTTGATCTGGCGCTTGAAAGCGGCTGGCCACCAGAGCGATCGTCAGTACGAGATAAACTTTATCTGCTAGTTGGGAAAAAACTTGCCCGCTCCACAATGCTAGAAAATTTCGGTTTTTCAGAACTGGCAGAAATGCTGTTTCTTTTTCGGGAGTTTCGGCTACTGCTTCCGAGCTCTCGGCTGCTGGGTCTGCTGTTGCCAGCGGGGGGATTGCTTCGGGTTCTTGGCTTTTGCCGTTGCTTGACTCTGTTTCTGGTGTTGTGGGATATTTATCCATTTCTGCCTCTTGGACGTTGCTCCATTGTCGATCGGCCAAGGCGGGTTCCGAGCGAAAATCGGGAAAATTTTCTCGTTCTTCCATTTTGTGGTGGGTCACAGCTAAAACAGATATTGTCAAATCAGAATCGGACAGTCGCATCATAGGATTTGGGGTCGCTCGCCTGGGAGGGTGGAGGTTGGGGGGATGTGAATTTCAAATTGAGGTGTTAACCCCTAAGTTTATTAATAATCTCGTAACTTTATCTCTATCTATTATCTGATGTCGCAACAATCTTGAGAATTTACCTGAAATTGCCGGCAGGTTCGGCTATCCCCCAGGCTGGGGGTGCGATGTACGATCGTTCCTTCACCTATTTAAGTCAACACTCAAAATTTAAAACTCAAAACTCTCTAAGTAGGTATCGATCGAGCTTCCCGATCGAATCGTGCAACCTAAATGATACTGGGCATATTGCCGCAAAATATTTTCTACTGATACCCAAGTTGTTCGATCGGCAATCCCCTCTCCCAGTTCTGGACTAGCCAACTGTTGCAGCGCTGCTAATTCTTTAGCATTAATATGGAAATTTGTCAAGTGTTTGCTGCTATTCATTTGGCGGGAACGGGAGGCGGATTTGTGCAAGCTACCGATTTCTGAAGAGAGTTCTGCCTCTAGGTTAGCTAGTTCCGACAAGCTGAAGGTTCCCCCAGAGGGTATACTAAACCCGGTTTGCCAGTTCGGATCGCTGAAATTTGGGATCAGCGGGTGTCTGGAGGCGCAGCAGACTTGGACTTGGGGCGCGAGGCCCGCTAAGGCTAGCAGGTGAAAAATGCCGTGGGTGAGGTGGGCGACAAGCACGGCGGCAGATTGGATTTCTGTGCGGTCGGACAAACGCTCCAAACGGCTCAAATGTTCGCCCAGCAACCAAAAGAGGTCTTCTTGGGGCTCGTCGGAAAGGGCGCTGGCGATCGCCAATTCGGCCAGATATTGCGCCGCTGCGAGTTTCCCTAGGTTGCGGCTCAAACCCGGATGGGATTGTACCGTGTCGGCTTGCGTAATTTTGTCGAGCGATCGGCCTTTGGCAATTAGCAATTCGTTGACCACAAATAATTCGCTTCTACCGCCAATGGTCGATCGGTGTTTGCGAACACCCGGTGCTACGGCTCGAATTAAGCCGAATTCCCGCGTCAAAACAGTCAGCACTCGATCGGATTCCCCCATCGGCGCACTCTTAAGATTAATTCCAGTTGCTTTGTAAGTTCTAATCATTGGTTAGTTGACTCTTGACGGTTAACTGTTGTCCTTGATGTGCTATTTGGTGAAGTTCCCGCCGGCACCACCATGAAAGCGCACTTGGCAATTTTCATCATATAATCGCTGAACCGACGGGCCGGGCCCAACACGGCGTTGGAACGGTCATTCAAAAGCGATCGCACAAAGCGTTTTAGTCCCCTCGTCGCCGCTAAACTTTGCCGTTAGCCCTCCTAGTTCTCAGTTGGGGAAGGTACAGAGAGCTTATTGACCAATTTTCAATGTAAGTTAGTAGTGAGTTTGGCAATAGGAAGAGAAAAAGAAATGTGGTCACTAACCCCACCCTAAAGGGATGGGGCTTGAAAGCGGAAGACTCACCACCTTCTTAATTTGAGACCAAACCAGTGTCTAGCCTGGGTCTTCGAGACAAGCTGAACTATATGGTGGTGGTACACCAAGCGACGTTAAGAATGCTTCCCTAGTTTTTAACCTCTCGGATAGTCAGCGGCGAAGGGATATATACACACGGGCTTACAGCCACTTGCTATGCGTACAGGTAAAAAGCACGAGCCTGTAACTGTCCAGGCGTTCATGCGAATACAAAACGTCGAACGTCGTCAGTATATTCAAGGCGGTAGCAAGCAAGAAAAGGGGGACTAATCCTCCCCCCATCCAATGTAAAGCCGTCCTAAAAGGACGGGGTTTCAACCCTCCGCTACGCTCCGCCCAAATTTTTGATGAGTAATTGAGATCCAATTCTAATCGAGCGGTGGCATCAATTATTTTTGTAAGCGTGAATTTCTCTCAGCTATTAGGGCCTTAAGGATGGATGGAATATAGTTTTTTGCCCCATCCCTCCAACCTTGCTCTTCTTTTCGGTTCTCCAGCATCCAGATAGCCGTTTTTAATCCTTGGTCAGATAACTTCTTCAAATTACTTTGGTTTATTAATGAGTTTGGTTCTATTCGTAGCACACCCTGTACTGCTTCAGTACGAACTCTCTCGTCTGGGTCGCTAATGGCTTCAATTAGTGCTTTAGTAGACTCTGGCGTTGCGTTGTTACTCAATCCAAAGGCAGCTACGCTACGCATACGTGCATCTGGATCCTGCTTCAAAAACCTAACTAGGAGAGGAACTATTTCTTCTGAAGCTACATTTGCTTGACCCAAACTAGACAGAGCATTTGAACGAGCCCAAGCGCTTGAATCTCTGGATGCCACTACAATCAAATCTGGAATAACTAATTTTAACTCCTTCGTGTAAGCATTTGACTCCCTTATAAGAAACTCGAAAAACCCTGCAGACCTGGCACGGACGCAAGCGCTTCGATCCTTCAATCCATTCTTGAGCAAAGGGAAGACTTGAGGAATTAATGTCTTTTGACCTAGGGTAATTTGAGTTAGTCCACCAGCACTAGCTACACGTACTCCTGGATCTTTATCCTGCATTGCTTGAGTTAAAATGGGAAGAATTTTAGAAATTAGTATTTTTTGAGATATGGCTGCCGTAACCAATCCTTCGATACTGGTTTCTCGTACCCTCGGATCTTCATCTTGAACCATTGTCATGAGAGCAGTCAATATTGTATGTGGCTCTGCTTTAGAAATCAGAACCCAAAGGGCTTTATAACGAGTTGTACCATCCCAACTCTTTAGAGCAGCTTTTAAATCATCGACATTTCTTTTGTCTTCAAACTTTAAATAATGCAAGTCATCATCGGGAACCCCATCACTAATATCTGAGCAATCTCCTCGATCTCCTTTACGTTCAATAGATCCAAATGAGCAACTACTATTGAATAACAGCAGAGATAGTAAAATAAGACAACGAAAAATATTAAAGGCAGAAACAAATTCGGCTCGCCATTTAATAGCCATAAATGTATACCCTAATACTTGTAACTGGAGTTATTAAGTCTGATTCAGCCACTCTACGAACTGTTGACAGCCAACAATTGGGACAATCTTAGCCTTGTTCGGAGGCAGATCGTGGGAATACATACCCGGAGGCAGAGCCTCCAATAACAACTAACAAGTAACCAATAACTATTGACTCTTGTCTAAATTATCCCGCTGGCGGATTAATTCCGGGCCGCGAGAAGTCCCCAAACGAGTTGCACCAGCGAGGATCAAATCTAAAGCTTGTTCGTGAGTGCGAATTCCGCCGGCCGCTTTAATCCCCATCCGTCCCTTCGTAACTTCCTTCAGCAGTCGCACATCGTCAACTTTCGCCGGGCCAAAAAAGCCGGTGTTGGTTTTGATGTAGGCGGCGCCGGCTTCCATGCAAATTTCAGCAGCTAATTGTTTTTCGGCATCCGAAAGCAGGGAACTTTCGATAATTGCTTTGATGGTGAGATTGGTTTCTTCGCAAATTTGGGCTAATTCCCGGTGGAATTCGTCGATTTTGCCCGCTTTCAGCAATCCTAGATTAACCGAGACATCTAACTCTACCGCTCCATTATCTGCTGCTTCTAGGGCTTCGTATATCTTCGCAGTTGATGTCGTTGCACCAGTTGGGAAACCTATGACAGTACAGACTTTCGGGCGCTTGCCGTGCAGCAGTTCGACTGCTTGTCGGACGTAGGCGGGATACACGCAAACTGTGACAAAGCCAAATCTATCTGCTTGTTGGCAGCAGTTTTCTAGTTGCTCTGGCGTGGCGGTGGGGTCAATCAGGCCGTAGTCGATAAAGGGGGCAATATCGATATCTGGCTGGTTTGCAGCCATTGTTTTTTTTTCTCGCTGGATAACTACTTTATTATTATAGCTGGCAAAAGTATAGTCATTTATTACATGACATGGGAGGCGTTAAGTCCCTCCCTCTTCACTTTTACTTCGAGCGGATTAACCCGCCTCGGCTGAACTACGCAGCTCTCTATCCCATTGCTAAACGCATTTGGGATTGCTTTTCTGAGGATGTTGTAAGACCCGTTCACATCGGAATTAATTAATTGACCGACCGATGTCTTGTACAAACCTCTCTTGATCCGCTTGCCACTAAATACAGCATCCTTATCGGTTTTTCCATAGACAGGAATCGGATCTAGAGTCAGAAAATTTGATTTCGATGTATAAGATTCTTCTTGTACAATCACCTTAATCCCAACCAATCGAGCCTTATATTCCAACATCTCAATCAGTCGAGTATGAGGAATGCCGACGAAGTTTTGGTTGGTTTGCTTTCCTAAATCAATCTCGGTTTTCCATTGTGCATTTTTGCCAACAACTAGCGTCCCAATTTGATTGGCGACCAAAAGGTCAACAATTAGGCGACTGGTATGATGCAAGTAATTATCGACTTTTTGGTTGCGACAGCGAGTTAAGCGTTGAATGCGGGGTGAACCCTTGCGACTTCCTTTTAACTGAGATTGTAACCGTGCTTTACGTTTGTTGTAGAACTGGTTGATTGATTTCAACGGACGCCCGTTAATCAACAGAGGTATAAAACCCGGCTGATTTGAAGTTAACGCCGCTAAATTATTCAGACCTAAATCAATACTAGCTACGAATTTATGGTCGCTGGCGGTGGACTCCGGTTCATCGTATATTACCTCAATCACATAAGAATCACATTTGGGAACCAATCTAACTTGACAGATTCGATCGGGTTCGATATGGGTTTTGATTGAGAGATTAGTTCCCGAAAGCTTGACGATTCCTTTCTTTAATTGCTTGCTACTAATTGCCTGAATCGTATAGACAAGGATATTCCGACCCTTGACTTTATCTTTGTACTTCGGTAGCTTCGGGCTGCCAGTAAATTTAGAGGAATCAGCTTTGTAAGCTTTAACTGCTTCAAAAAACGACTTCCAATTCTTGTCCAATATCATCAGTATTTGCTGACTCACCAAGGCTTGCAAAACCTTGTATGCTTGATGAGATTTCATCAAACGGTTCATCTCGTTGTAATTAACGTAACCCCATCCATAGATAAAACTCTGACGAATGACGTAGTTAGCGGCATTGTAGAGATTTTTGGACTTAAATAGACCTCTTGCAAAAATCCTTTTCATCAATTGATGGGACGGGCTCTTCGGCCCATCCCACAAGAAAAAATAACTCTTGTGGGATGGGCCGAAGAGCCC
>NZ_JAUBTO010000172.1:0-15734 GCF_036702495.1 Microcoleus sp. C2D2
CCCATCCCACAAGAAAAAATAACTCTTGTGGGATGGGCCGAAGAGCCCGTCCTATTTATTTTTGCAAGAGGTCTAATGCTAATTTATCAATTTCGGCGAAACGGTGTTCCGTAGATTTAATGATGTGCCTCTGGGCTAGTTGCATTCAGAGCCTCCATCTTTTAACAATCCCAACATTTTTTGACTTCCCTGACTAGATGATACTACTATTGTTTATTGATGCTTACCAACTTAATGAAGTTTCACAATACCGAGTTATTTGAACAGGACTCGCTGAACTAACCGATCGCCGATCGCTTCAGGAGGCAGAACTTCAACCGCTGCATTTAGCTGAACTGCCGCCTTGGGCATTCCATATACAACACAACTTTTCTCATCCTGAGCGATTGTGTGCCATCCCCGCGATCGCAAAAGGCTCATTCCCTCAGCACCGTCTTGTCCCATCCCAGTCAGTAAAACGGCCGTTGCCTTGTGGTTCCAGTATTGGGCAAGACTCTTAAAAAACACATTTACTGATGGGCGGTAGGGATAGTCAATCGGTTCTTTTGTGTAATGCAGAGTGAAATCAGAACGAAGAATGAGGTGATCGTTTGTACCTGCAACTAAGACAATACCTTTCTCCAGCCGATCGCCAATTTTGGCTACTTTCACTGTCAAGGGTGTTTGTTGATTCAGCCAATCCACCAGCCCCGCCGAAAACTGCTGATCCACATGTTGAATAATCGCAATAGCCGCACCGAAGTTTGCTGGTAGGCGGGAGAGAATAGTGGCTAGAGCTTTGGGACCACCTGTTGACGAGCCGATCGCCACTAGCGGAGGAAGTAGGCTCGAAGGTGTGGAGAATGAAGTAAATTTTGAAGTTTGGGATTTTGGAGTTGAGGATTGAGATGATTTGCCAATTAGCTTACTAAGAGTCGCAATTTTTGTCAGTAACGGTTGGGCAGAATCTGGACTTCCTGGGATTCCCAAGACGGGAGTATTCACTGCATCGCGGGCACCATGCCCCATTGCCTCAAACACCTTCCCGGCATTTTTTTCAACGCTTTCGGTCACAATCAGAATCACACAGGGAGACTGTTTCATAATCTGGCTGGTGGCTTCCACACCGTCCATGATTGGCATGAATAGATCCATCAAAATTAAGTCGGGGGTGTCCTTGGCGCAGTGGGCAACCGCATCTGCCCCATCCCGTGCAATCCATGCCACTTCATAACCTGGAACGCTTAGCAGCACTCGCTTGAGGGCTTCCACTGCCATAGCCATATCATTGACAATCGCAATTCTCATTGTAAGTACAGGCATTATTTGAGCGTGGATGTATTAGTAATCTCTACTACGCCGTCTACATCAAAGACGACCGGGTGGCATAGGGAGCAATCTGAGTGCCTCTTTTTCTAACTGAAAGCGGTCGTACCACATAAGAATATCAGAGGAATTTACCATTTCCTCGTAAAAAGAGTCAAGATAAATACCCCAGTCCATCTTATCTGGATATTCGTCGGCCTCGATATCGCCTGCACCTGTACTACCTTTTGTTAGGCATTCAAACCATTTCTCACTGCGATAAGAGTCAAATTCTCGATCTTGTTCTTCCGCGAGTAAGTAGAGAGTATTTTCTAGATAATCCCAAGTAAAACATGAAGATAAATCCTCATATCCTAAACTTCCTGTATCGCCAATAAAAACCTCCCAAGCTCCCTTAAACAATTCTTCAGACTCGGCTATTACAACACCCAGGAACAGAATTAAATTTTTACATTGTTCCTCCTCTAATCTCCAAAAACTCCAACGCTCATCCCTTTCAATTTCCTGGTTCATAGGCCAAGCGTAAACCATGTTGTCAAAAAACGAACTCAGTGAACAATCGCAACCTTTACCTAACAACCAAGATACCGCCTCCAACATCATAATGTGATGAAGCTTAGGTCTAAGAGCACCTCTTACATCAAATAATACGAAAAGTCTCAATTCTAACGTACTAGGATTAGTTGTTAATTTCATTGTTTACTCCTTAGCTAACTCAGCTTCCATGACTATTGTCCAATCAGATCGACGATCGCATTAACTAATGTGTCGTCATGGAAGCTGCTTTTAGTGATGTAATAGTCTGCCCCAGCTTCCATACCCTGAATACGATCGTCTTCGGCATCGCGGTATGACACGATAATGACCGGAAGCAAATGGAATGTCGGATGATCTTTGATTTGCTTGACAAGTTCAATGCCATTCATACGAGGCATATCGATGTCGCTCAATACAAGGTCGTAATGATTGCTCCGAATGGCTATCCAAGCATCCATTCCGTTTACAGCAACATCCACATCGTAGCCTCGATTTTGCAGCAGCTTTCGGGTCATTTCGCGCACAGTAATCGAATCATCCACAACTAAAATGCGTTGGCGAGCGTTGCCTTTTGCTTTGTTTGCTTTGTTGATATCAACAGGTCTCATTTGACCAGTGTTGAGCAAGTTGTCAATGGATTGCACCAAATCAGAAACATCCATAATTAAAACAGGCAAGCCATTATCCATTAGAGCAGAGGCACTAATATCCCGAACTTTACCCAAACGCGGATCGAGTGGACGCACCACTAAATCCCGTTCACCTAAAAACTTGTCTATAACCAAGCCATAAGAGTTAGATTGATCGCCGATCGCAACTACACAGATTGCATCATCGGAGGATAAAGCCTCCGGTAAATCCAGAACATGGCTCGCTGCAATCAACCCGATATTTTGACCATCTTTAGTGAAATATTGGCGACCTTCCACAACATAAATGTCCGATTTGTCGAGTTTGACAATCTGATCCACTCGTGCCAGGGGAAAGGCATAAGGTTCACCAGAAATCTCGACAATTAGCGTCCTGACAACCGAGAGCGTGAGGGGAAGTTGAAAGTGAAAATTAGTACCCTTTCGGAATTGAGATGTGGCGCGAATCGTTCCACCAACCTCTTGCACCATACTTTTGACAATATCTAATCCCACACCGCGTCCTGAAATTTCAGTCACTTGTTCGGCTGTAGAAAATCCAGGTAGAAACAGAAACTCGATGATTTCAGCCTCGCTAAGTTGAGCAGCCGTTTGGGGTGAACCTAAATTCCGATCGATAATCTTTTGGCGGATCCGATCGATATCAATTCCTCTTCCGTCATCGGAAATGGTAATGGCCAGCATACCGCCACGATGAAATGATTCTAGACGAACTGTTCCCTCCATCGGTTTGCCTGCTGCCTCTCGCTCTTGGGGCGATTCAATTCCGTGATCGATCGCATTGCGAATCATGTGAGTCAGGGGTGCTTCGAGTTTCTTGAGGATGTCACGATCGACTGGGGTTGACTGACCGACAATCTCTAGCTTGACCTGCTTATTCAATCCTCGTGCTAGGTCACGAACCATGCGAGGAAAGCTTTGTACTCCATCAACAAATGGACGCATATGGGAAGCAATCACTTCCCGGTAAAGCCGATCGCTCAAGTTGGTTGTGCGGCGAGCATATAGTTCCAGTTCACCCAAGCGATCGGTGAGCATTTCCCGACATTCTTGTGCTTTACGTCGAGCTGTATCTAGAACTTCCTGGCTTTCTGAATTAATTGGAGTGTTCGCTAATGTGGTATGAACCGTTTCCAGAAGTCTGGCAAGCTCTAATTGACGAGATTTGAGGGCAGTAAAGGAATCGGCAAAAGGTTGCAGCCAATTTGCCTCAACCAGCGATTCACCCGCCAACCCCATAATCCGGTTCAAATTTTCTGCCGTGACTCGCACCACCCTATCCGTTGGGATTGCCAGCGTCTGGGCCGTGGCAATTTCCTGACCCTCGCTTTGGCTCAGCGCTGAGTTTCGATCGACTGGAACCAGGGACATTGAGCGAGCAGCCCTAAAATTTGGAGGTAGCAGAGCAGCGATCGCCTCATAACAGCTCTCAAACTCTCCAGCTTTTTGGGTCAACCATTCAAGTAGATCGACTTCCATTACGTGACTGAGCCCTTGAAGCAAATCAACGCTTTGCAGCAAAACATCAATCTGGTCTGAACCTAACGTGACGATCTGGCTCTGCGCTGCGACAAAGCAATTTTCCATCCAATGGGCCAGAGTAGTGACCGCATCTAGAGAAACAATTCGAGCGGCACCTTTAATCGAGTGAGCTGCCCGCATCAGCGCTTCCAGTGCCTCATCAGATTGCGGATTGGCTTCCAAGATCAGTAGTTCCTGAGTCAGGATCGCAATCTGCGTCTCAGCTTCTTGTCGAAATAGCTCCAGCATAGAATCATCGCTCACGATCAAAAAACCTTGTGACTTAGGGTGTAAAAGAATAGTTCAGAGTCCAAAAAGTTGATCTTCTTGCCTTGCCAAGTAACGACCCCTTTGGTGTAAGCTTCCGATGCTTTGGAAATAACAACAGGAGCATCTTTGAATTCATTGAGATGAAAGCGGTAAGTTCCATGAACCTCATCCACTGGAAACACCCACTTGTTTTCATTCTTTCCAGCCACAATCATCCGTTGCGGATTAATCGTATGGGAGAAATCTGCTGATTCGGCGACAGGCTCTAGACCGAGTAAGTCTCTGAGCGAAATACACAGAAGTGTTTCACCGCGAATGTTGACCAACCCCAAAAATACAGAGTTAGTGCGGTGAGGGACGGCATGAATGATGTAAGGGGGAGTCACTTCTTGCAAGATGTTGACTGGCAATGCTAACCGTTCATTACCGAGACGAAAAATGATTACAGAAAGGGTATCTGTGGCCCGAACTAGCATCCCTTCTCCCACTCCCACCTGCTGTGTGGAAGCTTCTGACAAGATATCTGTCCATTCTTGGAGATATTCTGGTGGAGCATTGCGCTCTAGCAAGCTGCGTCCAGCCGCCGAGTAAACCTTGCAGTTGCGGCAGTGAATAACCGTCTTCAGTTCGCCACAGGTGCGATCGCCCATCACCCCAATCTGATTCCAGCAATCGTTCAGTGTGGGATGGTCAAATTCAGAATCGTCTGGTGTGGGTACCGCATTCAAATAATTTTCCATTGTTCAATTTCTCAATTTTCAATTTCTATAGCGCGTCACGCGCAAACCCCGGTCTTTCCCGCAGGGTATGAAACGCAGTTGCAGCCGTTTGAAGGCTGCCAGTAACCTGCTGTATTTACCTTTTGACCCATCAATGTATTTTCTAACAGTTTCACTAAATCTTTTTTTGACAACCTTGCCATAAATTACTTGCTCTTGTTGGCTAATGGTGTATAGTTAATATATCACAAAAACTAAGAGGTGTGAAATGTTTGGCTGTCAACAGGTTCTAATTAAACCTGATGAAAAACTAAAAGCGGTTTTGGAGTATATTTGCGGAGAGTCGAACAAGTTGCATAATTGTGCTGTTTATTATGCTCGTCAAATATATTTTAAGTGTCATATTTACGTCCGCCCGTTTGACTTGATTAACGAACTGAAGCTTAATCCTCATTACCGGGCGTTATGTGCTCAAGCTGCTCAACAGACTTGTGGCGCTGTTGGTGAATCAGTAAAGTCTTTTAAAGGCTTGATTAAGCTATTTCGAGAGGGCGGATTAGAATCTCGACCTAAATTCCCTAATTACCGTACAAAAGACGGACTAAATATTGTTACCTACCCCAAACAAGCATTAGGAAATAAACTAACTAAGAATCAAATTGTCATCCCATTAGGTAGAAAAGTCAAAACTTGGTTTGGCTTAAGTAATTTCCACATCGAAATGCCGTCAAACCTCGACTATGCTGAGATCGGAGAACTAAAAATCTTACCCCGCAATGGTCAATTTTACGCTGAGTTTATTTACAAAACGATAGCCATTAAAGCAGGTATTGACCTCGAAAAAGCTCTAGGGATTGACCACGGAATTGATAACTGGCTAACTTGCGTTAGTAATGCCGGGACGAGCTTCATTATTGACGGGAAGAACTTAAAATCTATCAACCAGTGGTACAACAAGCGAGTCGCAAGACTAATGGATGGTAAGCCCAATGGATTTTGGTCACACCAGTTAGCACGTTTAACAGAAAAACGCAATCGTCAAATGCGAGATGCGGTGAATAAAGCGGCTCGATTAGTCGTCAATCACTGTATCGTTCGAGGCATTGGTCGCGTTGTCTTTGGTTGGAATAAGGGTCAGAAACAAAATATCAATATGGGGGCTAAGAATAATCAAAAGTTTGTCCAAATCCCTACAGCAAGACTCAAAAATAGAATTGCTCAACTGTGTGAGCAGTACGGAGTTCAGTTCATTGAGACCGAAGAATCTTACACTTCCAAAGCCTCATTTGTTGACCGTGATTTCTTGCCTACAATTGGTGCAAAACCCGATGGGTGGAAAGAATCTGGCAAGCGAGTGAAACGTGGTTTGTATCGAACTGGCTCGCAAAATTGGTACATCAATGCCGATTGCAATGGTGCCGCCAATATCATTAGAAAAGTAGCGACGATGCTAGGACTTGACCTGGGCGGAGTTGGTAGGGGCGTTTTGACAGCGCCTTTAAGAATTACTATTTGGTAGTTTCTTAAGAATCCCCGCGCGTTCACGCCCGGGAGTGTCAAGCCATCACTTTGAATCGCGCAATCTCTCTCTTTAAGCTATGAGTAGCTTCGTCAAGTTCTTCTAAGGCGTGATTGGTTTCTCGCAACGAGCCTGCTGTCTGCTGAGATGCTTGGCTCAGATGCTCCATCGCTTCGCTAATTTGTTGTGCTCCCTGAGATTGTTCATCGACGCTCTGACTCACCTGCTCAAAGCGTGGGGTCAATCCCTGCACCTGCTGAATCACTTGGGCAACTTGTTCGCTAATTCTGCCTACTTCTTCCACGCTATCAACAACAGACTTCGTAAACTTATCCATCTCTGTCACGCCGGTAGAAACTGCCGATTGCATCTCCTTAATCATCTGCTCAATTTCTAGAGTGGCAACAGCAGTCCGATCGGCTAACCGTCGAATTTCCCGCGCCACAACCGCAAAGCCCGCGCCGTATTCTCCGGCTCTCTCGGCTTCCAATGCTGCATTGAGCGAAAGTAAGTTGGTTTGATCTGCCACAACCGTGATGGTTGTCACCACTCTGCTGATGTTATTGGCTCGTTTGTCCATGATTTCCAGCTTGGAGGAAATTACCTCAGTAGCTTCTAGCAACTGGCGCATCACAGAATCGATGTGGTTCAGATTGTCTTTACTGTTGCCTGCTGCCACTGTTGTCTGTTCAGCCATTGCCGCCACCTGCTCCATTGTTTTCACCAATTCCCTTGAGGTCGCGGCAATTTCATGAGCCGTTGCACTCACTTCATTCGTTGAAGCAACCTGTTCTGTAACCGTTGCTTCCAGGTTTCTTCCAGAGGCCGTAATTTGGTCGGCAGAACTGCTGATTTGATTACCTGACTTTTGAATGCGGTTGACTAGCGCATTCAGGTCTTTATTCATGGTGTAAAAGGCATTCTGCAATTGACCGACTTCATCTTGCTGGTCGGCGAGTGAAATTTGGCTGGTTAAGTCTCCTGCAGAAATCTTTTGGGCAATGTCAACTACCCCTGCAATTTTCGCTCCTAGAGGTTTGGCGATCGTGTTGCTAAAGAAAATTCCAAATAACAGCGCAGTTCCCGGACCGATCAGGATTGCCACAAATGCCCAAAATCCGACTTGAGAAACATCTTTCGCCGATACACGTTCTGTTTCCGCTGTCGAATCCTGATTCATTTTCAACACCTCCAAAAGTTTATTGCTGGCGTCTGTGAAGGGTTGACGGTTTAGCTGAACTTGCTTCTCAAGCTCTTTGTAGCCAGCGATCGCCAAACCAGCATTCCCCGCTGAATTTTCAAAGAGATTGAAAACTCCCAGTCTCTCGAACTGGAGATTGCGCCTCAAAAATTCCTCATGGGCTTTCTTCCACCCATCCCACGTATTCAAAAAGTCTTTATATGCCTTCTGTTCAGCGTCAGACTTAGAAGCCGCTTCGTACTGTTGAAACCCTTCCTGAATTTGTTTCCAGGCGTTATCCATGCGATCGATCTCTGCCTGCCGCGCATCTTTATTTAGATTGATATTCAGCAAGCCCCGTTCTGATGATTCGATCTGGGTTTTTCCTTCGTTAATTTTCCACAAGCCGGAGATGCTGGGCACACTATTGCTGGCTAGAGAGTCGATGTGCTTGCTCAAGCGAGAACTGCCGCTCAGACCTACCAGTGCCACAATCAGCACCAAAAGCCCCATGAACATGAACGCGAAGATGAGGCGTGCCTGCATGGATAGATTTTTGAACATATTCAGGTTTCCCCTTCTAAGCTTCTGTTTGGAGACGGTGCTGCAAGCGCTGAATTCGCTGCTGAATGATTTTTGCCCCTACTGTATCGCCTTGATTTTCCTTCAACAAGGCGAGGTGAACTAACGCTTCATAACAGGTTGGCTCCAAGTATATAGCACGTTGAAAACATCGCTCTGCTTGGGCATTCTGCTGGTGGGCCTGATACAGTTCTCCCAAGAGAGTGTGGGCAGCCGCACTCGTTGGATGACGGGCAAGATACGAGTTACAAAGCGCGATCGCTTCTGCCGATCGCCCGTCATCCGCTAACTTTTTCACTGTTTGTAAATCAAGAGACAATGTGGGTTCAGGGCTTAAATCCTTTGAACTCGCAGATGGATCGGATTCTTTGGTTTGCTCAGTGTCTGGCGCCGAGTAATTTTTCACTCCTAAAGATTGCTTGGCAATGGTTTGAGGAGTTATTAGTTGAGAGGGCATCTGTCTCAGTTGAGTAATATTGATGGGTGCCAGTTTTGGAAGCGATGGTTTCGACTTTCGATAAGCAAATGTGAAAGGCTGACGGACAGAGGCGTACTGGTCTGCGACAATTTTTCCCGTGTCAGAGGCTCCAACAAACAGTAACCCTCCTGGTATGAGTAGGCGATCGATCGCTGCTAATACCTCTGAGCACGTTTCTGATTGCAGGTATATCAACAAGTTGCGACAGAAGATGATGTCGTATTTCTTTTGAATCCGCGTCAGGCAGGTCATTACATTCCCCTGCTGAAAATTGACGAGTCCTCTAACGGGCTGGCATAGTTCGTAACCCTCCGCCGTTTGCTGAAAGTAGCGCTCTCGCCCTGTCCAAGCATCGCCGCGAAAGGAGTTTTTGGTGTAGACTCCGCGCTTTGCCTTTGCTAGCGATCTAGGACTAATGTCAATCGCATCGATCGCGAACTGTTTCGGATGCAGACCCGCTTCTAGTAGGGCGATCGCCAGTGAGTAAGGTTCTTCGCCCGTAGAGGATGGAACACTCAGCAGTTGGAGCGTCTTGCGGTTTGGCGACCGCAGCCATTCCGAGGTGACGTAGGTTTTTAGGTAATCAAACGGTTTGCCATCCCGGAAAAACCAGGTTTCTGGCACGATGAGTAATTCGATCAGCTCCTCTAACTCTAAAGCGGAGGTTTGTAACCGTGCCCAATAGCTCTTCAGGTCAGGCAATTTACAGGCGACTCGACGATTCTCGGCTGCTCTGGCAATCCGGTTGGAGCCAATTGTATCGGGGTCTAAGCCTATAGTTTTGCTCAGTAATGTCGCGATCGCAGATAGTACCATCTGTAAGCCTAAGCGGTTTTGAATCGAGAAATTTCTAATCGTAATCCATTTGCTGCCTCATCAAGCTGCACTACAGCACTGTTTGTCTCCCGTAAAGAGTCCACCGTCTGCTGAGAAGCTTGACTCAGGTGCCCCATCGCTTCACTAATTTGTTGTGCTCCCATCGATTGCTCCTCAATGCTCTGGCTCACCTGCTCAAAGCGTGGGGTCAATGCTTGCACCTGCTGAATTACCTGAGCAACCTGATCGCTAATCTTGGTGACATCGGCAACGCTATCAACAACAGATTTATTAAACTTATCCATTTCCATTACGCCAGTAGAAACTGCCGACTGCATCTCCTTAATCATCTGGGCAATTTCCAGAGTGGCGACGGCAGTTTGGTCAGCCAATCGGCGGATCTCGCGGGCGACAACCGCAAACCCGGCACCGTATTCTCCAGCTTTTTCTGCCTCAATTGCGGCATTTAAGGACAGCAGGTTGGTCTGATCGGCAACCTTGTTAATGGTCGTGACAACACTGTTAATGTTGTTTGCCTTTTCATTCATCACCCCAAGTTTAGTGGCAATGGAAGCAGTCGCATTTGAAAGTTGGCGCATTACCGTTTCCATGCGGTTTAAGTCATTTTGACTCGCACCAGCAGCAATTGCTGTAGACTGCGCCATCAGCTCAACCTGGTCCATCACCTTGACTAGCTCTCTAGAAGTGGCGGCAATCTGCTGCGAGGTTGCACTCACTTCATTAGTTGAGGCGAGCTGTTCTGTAACAGTGGCTTCTAACTCTTTACCCGCTGCTGCAATCTGAGTTGCGGAAGTGCTAATTTGCACTCCTGACTTTTGCATTTGGAGAATCAGCGAATTGAGCTTTTTGGACATATAGTGAAATGCTGTCATCAACTTGCCAACTTCGCTACCATCGTTGTTTAGCTCTATTGTTTCCTGTAAATTTCCATCAGCAATCTTCTCTGCTGCTTCCACCACCCTTGGAAGCTCTCGTCGGATTGGCACAGCCAGCGCCGCCACCCATAAGGCGCTCGCTACCGTTGCCGCCATCGTCAGCAGCGTTCCCCACAGGATCGCCATAGTCTCAAACTGCTTGGCTTTCTCGGCTTCCTGTAAATTCTCCCTCAGTCGGGCTGCCAGAATTTTATCTAACCGAGTTTTGGCTTCATTAAGTTTGGGAAGACGGGTAATTGAAATTTGTTGTTTCGCCTCATTTAGCTTATCGGCATCGACTAGGGGATAAACAGTTGCTGCAAGGCGATCGTATTCATCGCCAATCTCGACGAGGGCCTTGACTGCTTCTTTCGCCTCTGAATCGACAACCTTTGCCAATGCCTCCTTGTTCACAAGCATACTTTCTCGCGCCTCAGTATAACTCCCACGATAGTACTGATCCTTAGGATAAAGAGCATATCCTCGGATATTGGCGATAATCCTAGCGACATCATAAGTATACGCATCTGTAGAACTGATGTTCTCAGCGACTTGCTTTGAGTTCGCCTGCAATCTGACTAATTGGTCAATCCCCGACCACAGTATGGAGCCGAGCACAATCATGAACAGGAGCGGCACTGAGAAGCCCAGTATGATGCGGGTAGTGATATTGTTCAACATATAGGTTGGGGGGTGAGAAATTAATACTGGTAGGGTGAACGAATGGGAGCGGATTCGATTAAGGGTTTAATCTTTCTGATTTTTCAGCAGATTTTTTTCAGCACTTTTTTTGATTAAGTTTCTTCACCCATCAGCAAGTAAGTATGTCGCTCATCGCTGAAAAGTCGCTCAAGCTGGACACATTGAATAATCCGTTTTTCATCGACTATCGTGCCGCTTAAGTAGGGTGCTTCCTCAACCCGAATGCTGGAATCCCTAATATCTAGCTTTGATATACTGAGTGTCTCGGTCACTCGCTCTGCCATCAGTCCTAAGTATTGTACCGATTCGTTCGGGCGGGGATATTTGACGATCGCGATGCGGGTACTGAGGTGCGATTTACAGGGGGTTCCTTGGATCAAATGGCACAAATCGATCACTGGCAAGACAACTCCCCGGTAGTTAAACAAACCAGCTACGTATTCTGGTACGTGTTGCACCTTTCTGAGACTGACTCGTGGGATTACCTCAACAATGTACGAACTGTCGATCGCGTAGAGGTCATTCCCAGCGTAGAAAAGTAGAATTAGCACTTGTAACCATCAGTTTTTATTAGGGATGAATGAATATTTTTAGACGATAAACTTGTTGTTCAAGGTTAGCACATGAGCGCCCAACGATCAAGCATTAAATTATTTCGTAATCTTTTCTGCGCTGGCGTTTTGCTCTAACCCACGATCGCCGCATGAGAAATGACAACAATATTAACAACAACGAACGATCCAGCCAGGATCGGAACAGCCAGGCGGCGCCTGAAAGACCGAGACAAATCCGACTGGTCTGCTTCGCTTAAAAATTGAGTGTAGACCAGCACAATTGCTGTTAGGAAAATGTAAATGATGGCGATGATGTGGATGAAATCAATCAGGGTGACAGAATTGCTACTACCCAAATCTGAGGTCGCTGCTTGCAGATTTACTATAACTGCAAACAAATTACCCACAAGGATGCCCATTATATCTTCATCCAGCAACAATGCCATTATTGAGAGTGCAACAGCAGCATAAACTCCCATTACAAGTTTAAAAAAGCTAACTTTACTCTCGCGGTTGATTGTAATTGAAATAATTACGCGCGATCGGGAATTTAGTTCTCTTTTTATTCCCGGACTACCAAAGCTTGTTCTGTAAGGAAAATTCTCTTGAGAAATTCTAAAATTTCTAATTTCCCAACCTTCCAAATCTAGGTCTTTCGGATAACCTGTGTTCGCAAAATCTGGGGCGTGAACGAAGATGGAAGCATCTAACAGTGTTTCCTCAAGGGGAATTTGCAATACATGGCGATCGAATGGATAATTTTTTGTGTCCCAGTTGTGATATAAAGTTGCGCTAATCTCCTCTTCAGACCAGAATACGTTTTTATTTGCCTTAAATGTATCCGACAAATTTTCGCTTCGGGAAAAAGTGGTGTAATTTTTGCTAACTTCCTTGCTATTTACAACCTTCAGGCTTTCCAAAGGTTTTGGAGTCTCAAAAGGACAAACGCTCCAAACCCAGAAGTTGGCAGAAAACGACTTCTCTGCTGGATGAAAATCTCGCAAGGATGTCAAGTAAACTCCAATTTGACAAGTTTTTGGAGATGTAACAGCCTGGGCCTGAACTGCTAAAGTTTGAGACAGCCAGCAGCTAAAAACGGCGAGCAGCAAGCAACCAATTAGGGGTAGTCCCTTGACAACTCCTCTAACTGCAGGATGATGCAGTTTAGAAATATATTCCCTCACTCATCAACTCCTTTGCTAAGCAACCCCTGATTTTACCACCTAAGGATGCTTGCAGAAAATTCATTAATTGTCGATCGACCTACGGCCACATAGGAGATGACGATCGCGTTTTGAACGATAAACGAAATTGTCAAGACCCGAAATAAAAGGCGAGGGTCTAGCCACATTGCCTGCTTTGCTTGCCCTGCTTCTGCTGTTAATCGGGAAAAGACGGTGGCAAGAGCGCCTGCAAAGATATAGACTGCGGGTGAATTCGATCGACCAGGGTCAGGCTCTCCGTGCGGCCCATAACCGGCTCAGATCCCTGCATATTGACCAATGCCGAAAACAAACAAGCCACCAGTAAGCTGTTGTGCATTTAAATTGTATATTTCGAGTCCCGATCAAAAATCGTCAAATCCTCTCCCCCTCTCCCCTTCACCCCCTCTCCCTCTCTAATACCATAGGCAATCTAGATGCAACACAGCTTAACCTCGTCCGAGCGCTAACCAAACTAGGCTGTCAAGTTTCAAAGTAGAAAGATAGCATCGCCGATCGCGAAAGCGACGTACTGGTCGTTACACCCCGGCAGTCAGCTTCTTGAAGCTCGCATATTTGACCCGCTGGATTGGGATCAAAACAGTCAAGCGAGAGTAGACCCTGGGCCTCGGCCGGCAAAAAAGCGCTCCTTCGCTGCTGCCAGTAAGTCTTCTAGGGCTTCGCAGATCGAATGCAGTAAAAATAAAAATATTTTGGTATCTGCCTTTAGATACATTTTTTATCTTTCTTTAGGTATACTTTGTTAAAAGGAGTTGCGGTAGAGCCTGCGTCAGCTACGCTAGGGCAGAGGCTGGTAGCGGCTACTATTTTTACTCTGAGTAGTGCTTTAAAAATATAAAAGCCAGTGCCAAGCATGAATCATTTAGAACTCGAACAAGAAATTGGGAAAATGGCTATAGCGATGATGAGCCGCAATAGCTTGATTGGTAAAGATTTGATTGCGGATCTCAGAGGGCGGCTGTCTGTTGACAGTGTAGCTGCTTTGATGATTGTCAGTATGGAACGTTTGATTTGGTCTGACTGCGAGTCCGTGATCTGGAGTTTGAGTTATTTGATTCCTGCTGACGTGATGGAAGAAATTCGCCGGATTACTGCGGTGATTGTTTGCCAGCGGTTGATGGGCAAGGGTTTTGTGCTGGGGAAGGATTTTAGTATTGATGCTGCAGGCAGCCTGCTGTTGAGTGAGAATGCTAAAACAGCGGTTGTGGTTGCTTGAATTGGGCAAGCAGAAGTTGGATCGCGAGCACTATGAGATTTGCAGTTGGACTTTGGGCGCCCTAGCACTCTTTGTGTAACTGCAAACCTAATTCCGGATGCGGTAATAGTTGCGTGATTCACGCCCAGAAGAGATTCCTACCAGATCCTAATAGCGATGAGTGCGGTTAGCTAAAAACTATTTTTCCAGACTAAAATAGTTTGTTTTCCCAGAAAATAGTTGAGTTTGTTAAGGGCAGTTTGTACGGGCGATCGCCCTGTATCAAATTTTTCAGGTTTTTAGTGGAATTACAGTTTGACTCGGGCTATAATTTCAGGTAGAATCATCCCTAAGATAGATACAAAATATTATGAAATTAATTCAAAACTTGGAAGCGGCTTGGTATTACCACCTGGGTTCGCGCCACCTCGAAGCTAACGACGATCACGGTGCTCTGGCGAACTTTAACAGAGCTGTGAATTTGCAACCCGATCATTATAAGGCTTGGTTCGGGCGAGGAATGGCTTTGGGGAACTTAGAACGGCACTTAGAGGCGTTGAAGAGTTTTGATCAGGCCTTGGCGGTGCAGCCGAATGCGAGCTTTGGCTGGCACAACCGGGCTATTGCTTTAGGAAAGTTGGGTCAGCGCTTGGAGGCTCTCAACAGTTTTGACAGGGCTTTGGAGTTCAACCCCTGCGCCGCTAGTATTTGGCACAACCGGGGACTGACGCTGATCGATATGGGGCTTTACGATAAGGCGGTTCAGAGTTTCGATCGCTCTTTAAATTTGCACCCGGAGGCTGCTTGGGCGTGGTACAACCGAGGTAATGCTCTGTTGGAACTCAAGCTTTACTATCTGGCGCTCAACAGTTTTGACAGGGCGATCGAGTTTAACCCAGACGACTCGAAGGCTTGGTACAATCGCGGTATAGCTGCCAACTCAATGGGACTTTACAAACAAGCAGTGGCTAGTTTTAGTCGATCGCTCGCTCTGAAACCGGGCAGAGCCGAAGCTGTGGGCGAACGGAGAGTTGCTTTGGGCAAATTAGTAGGTTTAAATGAGAGAACTGCCAAGTTCACTCCCACATCTGAGTGTCCCTTGGAAGATTATTTGATTTGGTACAACCGGGGTGTGGAATTGGCGCGAAAAGGCTGCTACTCCGAGGCGATTGCTTGCTACGAAATTGTCTTAGAAATAAATCCTGATTTTGCTAATGCTTTTTACAATAAAGCTTGCTGTTATGCGCTACTGGGATTTGCTGATTTGGCCCTTGACAATTTGCAGCGGGCTGTGGAGTTAATCCCTACTTTATACCGAGAACTAGCTTTAGCTGACCCGGATTTAAGCTGCATTTGGAAACAAGAACGTTTTGAAGCGCTGATCCAAGGTTGATTTTAAGCAAAAAACAGCTCGCTGAGCTAGCGAGCTGTGGTAATTGGGCGGCGCCAATTCGATCGCGCGACAGTATTTTTGCCATCTTTAGGAATGAGAATTAAATAACTTCCACAAGGAAAGTGGGATGGGCGTCCCGCCCGTCCAAAAAGGAC